>CAKZQD010000191.1 GCA_937139485.1 uncultured Bacteroidota bacterium
TAGAGAACCTGGTTTAACACATAAAGCAAATATTTATACAGAAGCAAGAGCAGCTGTAGCTGGTGGAGTAACTTCTTTTATGGAAATGCCAAACACCAAACCAACAGCAACTACACAAGAAGAGCTAGAAAAAAAATACCAAACAGCTTCAAAAACATCTTTAGCAAACTACTCCTTTTTTATGGGTGGCGCAAATGATAACTATGAAGAAGTAATGAAAACCGATAGAACAAAAGTTTGTGGTTTGAAACTTTTTATGGGTTCTTCTACAGGCAATATGCTGGTAGATGATGAAAAAGCACTTCGCCAATATTTTGGAAACTATGAAGGTTTAATAGCTACACATTGTGAAGATGAATTTACCGTTAGAAATAATGAAAAACTAGCCAAAGAAAAATTTGGCGAAAATGTTCCCTTTGACCAACATCCAATTATTAGAGATGTAGAAGCTTGTTATTTATCGAGTTCTAAAGCTGCTGCACTAGCAGAAAGTTTAGGAACAAGGCTACATATTTTACATATTTCTACAGCAAAAGAATTAGAGCTTTTTAGAAATGACATTCCACTAAAAGAGAAAAAAATTACTGCAGAAGCATGTGTACATCATCTTTGGTTTGATGCCAGCCAATACGAAAATATGGGAAGTTTAATAAAATGTAATCCTGCCATAAAAGAAGCAAGTAATAAAGCAGCTATATTTCAAGCACTTTTAGATAACAAAATAGATGTAATAGCAACCGATCACGCACCACATACTTGGGAAGAGAAACAAAACACATACTTTTCCGCTCCTTCTGGATTGCCGCTGGTACAGCATTCACTACAAATGATGCTAGATTTTTATCATCAAGGAAAAATTAGTTTTGAAAGAATTATAGAAAAAATGTGTCACGCCAACGCAGACCTTTTCGATATTCAAGAAAGAGGATATTTAAGGGAAGGATATTTTGCTGATTTGGTTTTAGTAGATTTAAATAAGAACTATACTGTTACTAAAGAAAATATTGCTTTCAAATGCGGCTGGTCACCTTTAGAAAATTATACTTTTAAAGACAGCATTTCTAAAACTTTTGTAAACGGAAATTTAGTTTTCAATGAAGGCAGTTTTGATGAAAGTTCTAGAGGAAAAAGATTAACTTTTGATTTGAGGAATTAAGTAAAAAGTAATTAGTAGCAAGTATTAAGTACTATCTACAAATTTATATTTTCTAAAAAAATTAAGATTAAATTAAGGTGAAATTACTGTCATCTTTTTAAAGACTCATTTACTTTGTACTAATTACTTAAGACTTTAATACTTAAAAACGTGTCTCAAAAAAACAAGCTCATAGAAATTTTTCAAGTATTCTTTAAAATGGGTTGCTTTGCATTTGGTGGACCAGCGGCGCACATAGCTATGATGGAAGACGAAGTTGTAAATAAAAGAAAATGGTTTAACCGTCAACATTTCTTGGATTTAATTGGAGCAACAAATTTAATTCCTGGTCCAAACTCTACAGAAATGACTATGCACTGTGGTCACGAAAGAGCTGGAAAAGCAGGTCTTTTTGTAGCAGGAATTAGTTTTATATTTCCAGCAGTAGTTATAACAGGAATTTTTGCTTGGTTTTATATAGAATATGGAGAAATTCCAGCTGTAGAAGCATTTTTTTATGGCATAAAACCTGCTGTTTTAGTTATCATTTTGGCTGCAGTTTTAAAACTAGGAAAAAAAGCATTAAAAACTTGGGAACTTGGCATTTTGGGCGTTTTAGTTTTAGCAGCTAGTTTATTTGGTGTAAATGAAGTTGTAGCTTTACTAACTGGTGGTGTTGCTGGAGCAATCTATTTCTTCTTTAAATATAAATTAACCGACAATAAATTAAATTCAATAATTCCATTTTTACTTTTACAAATCCCTGTAAATTCTACTGCATTAATTGGTAGTATGAAAGTGTTTTGGGTTTTCTTAAAAGTTGGTGCTATTTTATACGGAAGCGGCTATGTTTTATTTGCTTATTTAGATGCTGAACTAGTTACAAATTCTGCCTTTGATTATAGCAGAGAACAATTAATAGACGCCATTGCTGTTGGTCAGTTTACGCCTGGCCCAGTTTTATCTACTGCTACTTTTATAGGTTATCAATTGGCAGGTTTTTGGGGCGCAATTGCTGCGAGTTTAGGTATCTTTTTACCTTCATTTTTGTTTGTTTTAATTTTGAATCCTTTAATTCCAAAGATGCGTAAATCTAAATTTTTAGGTTTTTTCTTAGATTCTGTAAATGTAGCAGCTGTAGCTATTATGATAGCAGTTTTATTTGAAATGGGAAGCGAAACACTTATAGATTGGAGAGCATTTGTGATTGTAGGAGTAGCATTATTGATGCATTTCTTTTGGAAAAAATCAAATGCTATGTGGATTGTTTTAATGGGATCTGTTTTGGGATATTTGTTGTTGAAAATTTAAGATTCAAAATGGCTCAGGATTTAAAAAATTAGTTTTAAAATAAATTACAATGGCTTTTTTTAGACAATCTCAAATCTTTATTTAATTGTTGAAATTTAGTTAATTTATATTATATTTTTTATACCTTTGATTGACTTAATATAAAAAGCATTGAAACGCACTTTATAAAACCCTTATAGTTAACTATTCTCAAACTCACAGATTGCATTATAGAAATCAAAATTTTATAAAGTATTTAATATTACACTATCCCATTTTAAAGCATAATTTCTTTAATTTTGGTTGGATATTTTTAATCTTTTTACCCTTTGTTAGTATTCAAATTTACACAGATACGCAATCAACTTCACTCAGTTTATTAATACCTATATTCTTTTTACTTTGGATGTCATTTGTTATAAATGTGCAATTACTACTAAGCTTTAGAACATTTAAAGCCAGTTCTATTGAATTCAAAAATATTGAATCATTATTAAAATATAAAACATTAAATGTAAAATTAGAAACTAATTATGAAAAATTATCAATAATAAAAAGGCTACTAAATCATTATGGAGAGAATGAGGTGTCATTAGGTAATATTGCAGATGTTTTTGAAACGGAAAATTCTATTTATATTTTTCCATATAGAAAAGATGCCTTAAAGAAAGAATCCATCAATAAAAAATGGCCAAATCTTTTAACTGTAGAATATTTGGAACCAATTAAATTCTCTACAAATTCAAGTAACAGAATTACATCAAATAACCCACATAATTTTATAAAATTCTTTATAACTAATAATGAAAAAGATACAATAATAGAATTTAAAGACAAAAAATTAAAGACAAAAATTAAAGTTAAATTACTTGATTACAAACATAAAATTGTATTAGTTAACAATGATGTTTAAAAAAATTCTTTAACTTAGCATAAATATAGATTAAGATGATTTCAAAAGAAAAATTAATTAGCCAAATAGAATCGTTTCCTTCTGAGCTATCAATTGACGAATTGATAGATAAACTTATTTTTATTGATAAGCTTGAAGAACGTATTCAAAAATCTGAAAAAGGAGAAACAATTTC
>CAKZQD010000192.1 GCA_937139485.1 uncultured Bacteroidota bacterium
TTCTTAGTAATATTTGGTGTATCATCATCTGTATTAAGTTGGATGGTAGTAATGTCTATAGACCCTCACTGGTATAGTACATTGTTTGGGTGGTACAACTTAGCAAGTTATTTTGCAGCAGGTTTTTCTATGATGGCTTTAATTATTATTTATTTAAAATCTAAAGGTTTATTAGAAAGCGTAAAAGAAGATCACATACATGATATAGCAAAGTATATGTTTGGTTTCAGTGTATTCTGGACATACTTATGGTTTTCTCAATTTATGCTAATTTGGTATGCAAACATTCCAGAAGCAACTGTTTGGTTCTCTAAAAGATTTGATGTTCCATTGTTCAAATTTATTTTGATTTTTAACTTAGTAATAAATTTTGCAGCACCTTTCTTATTAATTTTAAAAAGGTCATCAAAAAGAAACTTTAAAATGGTTTCGTTTGTAGCAGTACTTTTAATTATTGGTCACTATTTAGATTTCTTTGGAATGATAATGCTAGAGCCAATGAATGTACCTCATCATTCAGCAGAAAAGCACGATGGACATGATGCACACGGTAATAACGAAACTTCAACGGTATTATATGCTGAGCAAGCAGGCGAAGAGCACAATCATGATGCACATTCACATAATGCTGAAACAGATCACGAAAACCATGCACACGAAACGCATACAGATACTGAAGTTCACGAAGCTATCCACAATCATACTTCTACAGACAAGGCACATGAGGCTGCACACGATGCACATAATGCTGATGGTCATCACGGAGAAGAACATGCAAAAACAAACTATGCATCAATTGGTTTACCAGAAATATTTATTTTCTTAGGATTTCTTGGGCTGTTTTTATTTGTAGTGTTTAGTACATTGCACGATATAGAATTAGAAGTAACAGAAGATCCATTCTTAAAAGAAAGTTTACATCATCACTTTGATTATTAATAAATAATTATGACAACGACATTATTATCCTTATTTGCAGTATTTCTATTCTTTTTAGTAATATTTTATATTGCCAAAACAATAGAATTATCGTCTATAGCCAAAAATGGTTTAAAAAACGATTACGTAAAATCTACTAAAGTAAATGCTTACTTAGCGATGTTCTTTTATATCGTAGGTATGATTATATTAGTAATGACAACAATTAGTTTAGCTCCAAGAATGCTTCCAGAATCGGCTTCGGTTCACGGTGTAGAAATGGATAAAATGTTTGATGTAACTTTATGGGTTACAGGATTAGCATTTTTACTAACACAAACTTTATTATTCTTTTTTGTATATTTTTATAGATACAACGAAGATAGAAAAGCTTACTTTTTTCCGCATAGTAACTTGCTGGAAATGATTTGGACAATAGTACCTGCTGTAGTGTTGGTAGCATTGGTATTTAAAGGTATAGGAGTATGGCATAATGTTTTTGACTTTCAGCAATTAGACGGAAAAGATCCTATAGTTTTTGAAGTAACAGGAAAACAGTTTGCTTGGGTTTTGAGATACCCTGGTGCTGACGGAAAGTTAGGCCCTAGAGAAATTACTCATGAAAATATTAATGAGTTTAATGCTAAATATAGTTTACCAAATGAACTTGGAATAGTTTGGACAGATAAAGCTAGTCAAGACGATATTTATCCTAATGATATATATTTAGTAAAAGATAGACCAGTACTAGTTAAACTTGGAGCATTAGATGTAATACATAGTTTTTATCTACCGCACTTTAGAGTAAAAATGGATTGTGTACCAGGAATGCCTACACAGTTTATGTTTACACCAATGTATACTACAGAAGAATTTAAAGAAAGATTAAAGAATAAGAAGTTTTGGAAAAATATAGATCCAAAAACTGGAGAACCTAGATGGAAAGGATTTAAATTTGAATTGGCTTGTGCTGAATTATGTGGTAAATCACATTTTGGAATGCAAAAAAATGTAGTAGTTGTAGAACAAGAAGAATATGACGCTTGGTTGGCAAAACAAAAACCTTTTTACAAAACTGTAGTTAAAAAAGCTATGGACAGAGTTGATAATCAATAATAATAAACAAGAATAATATCTAAAATATGAGTACTGATTTAACACACGGTCATGACGATCACGGGCATCATCACGAAGATACTTGGCTTACAAAATATATTTTTAGTCAAGATCATAAAATGATTGCTAAACAATTCTTGATTACAGGAATTATTTGGGCTTTTATAGGTGGACTTTTGTCTTTGTTTTTTAGAATGCAGTTGGCTTGGCCAAATGAAACATTTCCAATTTTAGAAACACTATTGGGTAAATGGGCTGAAGGCGGTCAAATTTCTAACGATTTTTACTATTCTTTAGTAACAATGCACGGAACAATTTTAGTATTTTTTGTACTTACCGCAGGATTGAGTGGTACATTTAGTAATCTTTTAATTCCATTGCAAATAGGTGCTAGAGATATGGCATCGCCATTGATGAATATGCTATCATATTGGTTCTTTTTTGCGGCTGGTGTTGTTATGTTTAGTTCATTTTTTGTTCAAACAGGACCTGCTTCGGGAGGTTGGACAGCATACCCACCACTAAATGGTATTAGAGATATTTCTATTAATATAGGTTCTGGTTTAGGATTTGATTTATGGATTGCTAGTATGTCTTTATTCATTGTTTCTAGTTTGTTAGGTGGTTTGAATTATGTAGCTACAATAATAAATTTAAGAACAAAAGGTATGACAATGACAAGATTGCCTTTATTAATATGGGCACTATTGTTTACTGCCGTATTAGGTATTTTATCATTTCCTGCTTTATTATCTGCAGCTGTATTATTAGAATTTGATAGAATTTTAGATACTAGTTTCTTTTTAAATAATATTGTTATTGGAGGAGATTTATTAGCATATAAAGGTGGTTCTCCTGTATTGTTCCAGCATTTGTTTTGGTTTTTAGGACATCCAGAGGTTTATATTATTATTTTCCCAGCTATGGGTATAGTTTCAGAAATACTTTCTGTAAATGCTAAAAAACCAATTTTTGGTTATAAGGCAATGATTATGTCTATTGGATCTATTACAGTAGTTGGTTTCTTTGTATGGGCGCATCACATGTTTGTATCGGGAATGAATCCAAACTTAGGAATCGTTTTTATAATATTTACTTTGTTGATTGCAATTCCTTCTTCTATAAAAGTATTTAACTGGTTGACTACACTTTGGAGAGGAAATTTGAAGCTTACACCACCTATGATGTTTGCCATTGGTTTTATTTCTTTCTTTATTTTTGGAGGAATAACAGGTATTTTCTTAGGTAACGCACCAGTAGATTTACCATTACATGATACTTACTTTGTAGTTGCTCACTTTCACGTAGTAATGGGAGTATCTGCATTTTTTGGAATGTGGGCAGGTGTTTATCACTGGTTTCCTAAAATGTATGGCAGATTTATGAACGATACTTTAGCGTATATTCATTTCTGGGGTTCATTAATAGGTGGATATTTGGTATTTGTACCTATGCACTTTTTAACTGGAGTACCAAGAAGATATTATTCTTTTGAGCAATTTACAACTTTTGATATTTTCCAAGATGTAAACGTAATAATTACATTAGGAGCTTTCTTAGTATTTGCTACACAAATCGTTTTCTTAATTAATTTTTTCTATTCTATTTTTAAAGGAAGAAAAATGACTTCAGATAACTTAAATCCTTGGGGTGCTAATACATTAGAATGGACTACGCCAGTAGAAAGAATACACGGTAACTGGTCTGGAGATATTCCACAAGTATACAGATGGCCTTATGATTATTCTGTTAATGGAAACGAAATTAATCCACAAACAAAACCTTTAGAGGAAGGAGAGGAAGAGCACTAAAAAATAATGAAAACTGCAACTAAAGACATATCATTATCTATTCTTGTAAGAGAAAAAATGAAAGCAATAGCCTTACTTTTCAAGTTAAGGTTGGCTACTTTTGTTGTATTTTCTTCTGCAATAGGTTTACTAATAGCTAGTAGCTTTACAGCTAATTGGTTTGATGTATTTGTTTTAAGTATAAGTGGTTTTTTAGTAACTGGTGCATCAAGTGCTTTCAATCAAATATTTGAAAAAGACTCAGATGCTTTGATGGAAAGAACAAAAAACCGTCCAGTAGTTACAGGATATTTTTCAAAAACAGAAGCAAGCTTGTATGCTGGTATAGCTGCAGTAATAGGACTTTTGACTATTACGCTATATTTTAATGAAATGGCAGGTTTGTTAGCCGCTGTTTCTTTAATAAGCTATGCTTTTATATATACACCATTAAAAAAAGTAAATAGTTTTGCTGTATTTGTTGGAGCAATTCCTGGAGCCTTGCCACCTATGATTGGTGCAGTAGCTTTTGATGGAACTTTTGGTTTCTGGGCTTTATATTTATTTGCGATACAATTTATATGGCAGTTTCCACATTTTTGGGCTATTGCTTGGGTATCTTTTGAAGATTATAAAAAAGCAGATATTATGTTGTTACCAGCAGTTTCTGGTAGGTCAAAACATAGTGCCTTTATTACTTTAATTTATACTGTAGTTTTAATTCCTTTAGGAATGTATCCTTTTTTTGCTGAAAAGCTTAGCCTTATAAGTTCAGTTGTAGTATTATTTGCAGCAATATATTTTTTATACTTTGCAATACTTTTATTTAGAGATTGTACAGTTGCTAGTGCTAAAAAATTAATGTTTGCATCATTCTTTTATTTACCAGTAATTTTAATTGCTTTCTTAATGGGTTATTTATAATATGAGTACTATGGAATTACAAAATAACAAGAGTACATATATACATCCATACAAGGTGATTTTGTACATATCATTTGCATCTATATTGATGTTTTTTGCTATAACTACAAGTGCATTATTAGTAAAAAAAGGAGATATTGTTTCTTGGGAAGCATTTAAGCTCCCAAATATATTTTATATTAGTACTTTAATACTTATAGGTTCAAGTGCTTTAATGCATTTTGCTAAAAATTCTTATGCAAATGCAAAGTTTACTACTTCTAGATTCCTGTTATTATTAAGCATATTAGCATTTGGAGTATTTATTATTAGCCAATATTTTGGTCTACAGCAATTAACAAGTATTGGAAAACCTTTAAGCGGGAACTCTTCGGGTTCTTTTGTTTGGGTTTTGGTTATGGCTCATGCTGTGCATATAATTGGCGGTTTGCTATTTTCTAGCATTATAGCTATAAAAGCATTTATAAACAGAAACGATAAAAATTTTGAATTAAACAATAAAGTTAATCCTAAGAGATTACTTGCTTTTGAGTTATTGAATACTTACTGGCATTTTATGGATTTTGTTTGGATTTACTTGTTTATATTTTTTTACTTTAATTATTAAGAAATAATTTATGTCTACGAATACAGAATACGAATTAAGAGAAATGGCAAACAGACAAGGGCAACCTTTTGGTGCGAGCTATGGAAAACTATTAATGTGGTTTTTCCTAATTTCTGATACATTTACATTTGGTGCATTTTTAATGGGCTACGCAAGTTCTAGGTTTTCAAATATAGAAACTTGGCCTACGCCAGAAGATGTATTTGATACAATACCTGTTCCTGCTTTAGATTCATTTTTGTCTATGTTGGGGCTAGATACGCATCATTTACCTTTGGTATTTGTAACTATTATGACTTCTTTACTTATTGCAAGTTCGGTAACTATGGTAAGAGCCGTGCAAGAAGGTATTCAAATGAATAAGAGTGGTGTTGTAAAATGGTTAATTCCTACAATTATATTTGGAGCTATGTTTTTAGGCTGCCAATACTATGAGTGGACGCACTTAATGCACGAAGGAATGACAATTACGGCAAATCCTTTTAGTAATTTAGGTGAATTTAAAGATACTGGCGTTATGGGACCAACAGCATTTGCAATGTTCTTTTTTGCAATAACAGGTTTTCACGGTTTGCACGTATTAGTAGGTGTAGGTTTAAATATATGGCTTATGATAGCTACAATGAACGGAAGATTTGAGAAAGTAGGGCATTATGAAATGGTTGAAAAAGTTGGATTATACTGGCACTTTGTAGATTTAGTTTGGGTATATGTATTCTTAAGCTACTACTTATTATAGTATTCAATTAAAGAAAGAAATTTTAGAACTAAGATTAATTATTAGAAAATATTAGAAATTATGTCTCACAAACCATATACACCAGAAGAATATAAAAAGAACGTAAGAAAAATTTGGACTACTACAGCTATTCTTTCATTTGTAACATTACTAGAAGTAGGTGTTGCAGTTGGAGTGGAAATGGAATATATGTACTTAGCAGCATTTGTAAGTGTGGTAAGTATAATTAAAGCCGTTTATATTATGGGTGTTTTTATGCACGTAGGTCACGAAACCAAAGGCTTTAAGTTTTCTGTTTTATTTCCATTTATACTTTTAATTTGGGGTTTTGTATCGTTTAGTTTAGATGGTGCCAGCTTTGCTGCTATGCGTAATGCTATGAACTCTATTCTTTTGAATTGGGGCTTTTAAATAAGATATTCTTTTTTGCTTATAGTACAATAATACGAAATACACTAGAAGTATTGTTTCTTTTTATTTATACATTGTTCTGCTATAAATTTATTCCTTTTCAGGGTCATTCATAAGTTTCTTTAAGAGGCAATTATACCTTTTTTCGTTACATCAGCTTCTCTTTTTGGTTCATCACGCTCACTTTGTCTTATGTAAATGGCTAGTGTCCATAATAGTGTATCTTTGTGCCACAAAAGCCATTTGGTATGCCAAAGAGGATGTTTTGTAGTGTAGAATAGGACTTTACAAACCTAAACAGCAAACAAGTAAAAACCATAAGCCTAAACTATACTAACAAAAAGTAGATGTTTCTAGTTT
>CAKZQD010000193.1 GCA_937139485.1 uncultured Bacteroidota bacterium
AATCTCTTTACGCTACCATTATCAAAATATTAAAGCAAATTTTGAACTTCCTGCCTCTATTAGTGAAGAAACTGTTGATGAATTGAGAGATTACTTTCTGAATTATATTTATCCAGAACATCAAAAACGGGAAGAACTCAATGCTGCTTTTGATAGCCTTGATGACTATATAAAACATCCGCATAAACTTGTAGCTATTTTGAAAGATGCTTTTAAATTGGTGTTTAAATATGGGAGACATTTACCCAAAATTCTTAGAGCTGGTTTAGATGCGATGAAGACTTTTCAAGCTGCAACAAAGTTTGAAAACAACATGGTAAATGAAGCCATAAAAAACAATATTGAAGCTCCTTTTGATGCTCATAAAATAGATGCGCTCATCAGATTATTGTCTCGTGAAGAAATAGACCAGTTTATAGCTAGTTCTGAAACATTGTTTGATATTTTGCACGACAGACCACTCATCATAAAAATAAAAGAAGTGATGCACTACTTGATTTTAATGATGAAAAAGAAACCACAAACTTATTCTCAAAATCAAATTAAAGGTCTTGAAATTGGTTTTGAACTCATTACAGAAGGCGATAAACTTTTTAAAAAATTGTCACAAGAAAACCAACAAAACCTAGTGCATTTAATTACTAAGATAGAAAAGAATAATTTAGAACGTATTTTTAAAAGCAATTAATTATAACCGAAAAATAATCACACAGCAGCTAGCAGACAAGCTAAGCAAAGAACAATTATTGAGTATCGTAAATCAAATTGTAAACGATTGGATGAAAAAACAAATTAGCTTAATAAAGTTGGAATTACATACAAATTCTGACAGAGGATTATGTAAGACTATGCTTGCTCAAAAATTATTAAAGCTTTTTCTAATGCTTTATCAATACCTTTTACATCTTTACCGCCAGCACTTGCATAAAACGGCTGTCCTCCGCCTCCACCTTTTATTTCTTGTGCTATTGCTTTTATTATTTTTCCAGCGTGTAAATCCATTTCTTTCATTGGTTTTTCTCCCAAAGCTACAGAAAGCATAGGTTTTCCATTAATTTCTGATGCCAAAACCAAAAATATATTTTCAATTTCTTTACTTAACTGAAAAGTCAAATTCTTTAAAGATTCTGCACTATCTATATTTATTTTTTTCACTAAAAGGTTCACACCATTTTGCTGCTCACTAACATTATCTAAAAGTTCTTCTTTGATTTGCTTTTCACGAATCAAAGCAAAAACTTCCAACTTTTTATTTAAAGCGGCATTTTCATTTTGAAGTTTTTCTACTGCTTCCAAGGTCTTTTTTGGAGCTTTTATAACATCTTGTATTGCCTTCAACTCTTTTTCTTTATTAGATAAGTATTCAAAAGCTTTTTTGCCTGTTAAAGCTTCAATTCTTCTTACACCCGAAGCAATTGAACTTTCAGAAATAATTTTAAAAAGCCCTATTTCTCCTGTTGCTTTTACATGCGTACCGCCGCAAAACTCTACAGAATCTCCAAATTTTATTACTCTTACTACATCGCCATATTTTTCTCCAAAAAGTGCCATTGCACCCATTGCTTTTGCATCGGTTATTGGCAGGTTTCTTTTTTCATTTAAAACTATGTTTTCAAGAATTAAAGCATTTACAGTTTGTTCTAAAGTTTCTATTTCTTCGTCAGAAAGTTTTTGAAAATGTGAAAAATCAAAACGTAAATAATTTTCGTTTACTAATGAGCCTCTTTGCTCTACATGCTTACCAATATGGTTTCTTAAAACGTGTTGTAATAAATGTGTGGCAGAATGGTTTTTTTCAGTATCTTTTCTTCTATTTTCGTTTACAACTGCTTTAAATGAAGACTTTATATTTTTTGGAAATTGCTTAACTATGTGTATCGTTAAATCATTTTCTTTTTGTGTGTCTTCTATAAAGGTCTTATTTCCTTCAGCGTCTTCTATAAAACCTTTGTCACCAACTTGACCTCCGCTTTCAGCATAAAAAGGAGTATAATTAAATACTAAATGATATAATTTTTTTCCTTTTTTTTCTACTTCTCTATAACGAGAAATTTTTATTTCTGATTGCATTAAATCATAACCCACAAATTCTTCAACTTTATCATTAGATACTTCTATCCAATCTCCTTGGCTTGCATCTTCAGCACTTCGAGAACGCTCTTTTTGTTTTGCCAATTCAGCATTATAGGCTTCTACATCTACAAGCATATTATATTCAGAAGCTATCAACTGTGTTAAATCAAGCGGAAAACCATAAGTATCAGACAGTTCAAAAGCTGTTTTTCCGTCTATTGCTTTTGCATTGCTATTTTTTATTTGTTCTAGTTTAGAAATACCAATTGCCAATGTTTTAAAGAAAGAAATTTCTTCTTCTTTTATTACATTTACCAAAAATTCTTGTTGTTTTTTTACTTCAGGAAAAACTTCTCCCATTTCAGAAACTAATACTGCTACTAACTTATAAAAGAAAGCATTTTCAAAACCTAAAAAAGTATATCCGTAACGA
>CAKZQD010000194.1 GCA_937139485.1 uncultured Bacteroidota bacterium
TCATATTTTGCTCTATTATTATGGACGGATGCAAAAGCCCCCAATCAACCGCATTAACTTTTACGAGGGTATAAATCTTTCTCTTCTCTGGCAATAAAAGTTGATACATCTGATCATATTCGGATCCCATTAATCCTGTAGTATCTTCGCTGTACACGGTTGATGATTTTTGGGAATAAGCATTCCCTTCTCCAATGCACAAGCAAGCTAAAAAAATGAGAAGTGTTAGATATATTTTGTAGGATCTGTGCATCAAACGTATTGGGTTGTTTGTTTTTACATTTGCGGTTATCAATTTTCCAGCCTTACAATAACAAGTGCATCATCTTATTTTCCAACTGTTTCATATCCATTTCGATGCGAGCAATATAATACTCCACTTGTTCATCATGGCTTGAGTTGGATAAAGATTGTAAATGCGACAACTGATTTTGAAGTTTTTGCCATTTACTTTTTAGCTGTATAAAATCGGGGTGTACACAAATAGTTGGAAAATTAGGTTGGTTTGAGAAAATATTTAATACCCCTTCACACCATAGGGTTCACCACGCCATTAACAAAGGCTATTTAGATAAAAATCAATTACCAAAAAGAGGCTTGAGGTATTTTATTTCTCCAGACCACAAACACAAAATCGAAGACCGCTTAGAAATTGGGCCAAAAAATGTATTACCAGTTCCTAGTCATCAAATAGACAGAGGTCTTTTTGAATACGACTTGATAAATATTTTAAGAGCAAAAAACGTAACGGTTTTAAACAATACAGAAGTAACTAATGTAATATTAGACAATGGAAATCATAAAATAGATTTCACCCAAAATGAAAATACTAGCACAATAAATAGTAAATGGATTATTGATTCTAGCGGAAGAAATTTTTTCTTTAAAAAGAAACTTGAATTAAATAAAGAAACAGAACATAATATAAATGCAGTTTGGTGGCGTTATGAAGGCGTTATAGATATTGAAGACTGGTCTACAGACCAAAAATGGCTAAACAAACTAGACAAAGGCATTAGAAAATTAGCAACCATTCATTTAATGGATAAAGGCTATTGGGTTTGGATAATACCACAAGTAACTGGTAATACTAGTATAGGCATAGTTGCAGATCCAAAAATTCACCCATTACACACATACAATAGCTATGAAAAATCTATGGATTGGCTAGCTATTCATGAACCACAAGCTTACAAAGAATTTAAAAAGAAAAACTATAATGCCAAAAATTTCAAAGCACTAAAAAATTTCTCTTACGATTCTAAACAATTTTATTCTAAAGACCGCTGGGCGGTAGCTGGAGAAGCAGGAGCATTTTTAGATCCATTTTATTCACCAGGCACAGATTTTATAGCTTTAAATAATACTTGGATAGCCAATTTAATAGAAAGAGATTTTGCTGGCGAAGACATAAGAATGCCTGTAATGCTTTTTGAAATAACTAATAAATCACTTTTTGAAAACTGGGTTCCCATTTATAATAATAAGTATGCCTTATTTGGAAACGACCAAATAATGACATTCAAAATATTTTGGGACTGGACAGTATATTGGGGAATACCAAGTATAGCATTTGTAAATAATGGCTACACTAATTTAAACACCCTAAAACGTCTTTTTGCCAAAGCAGATAGCCCTATACCAAAGTTTGCAATTATTAGTGAAAAAATGCAAAATTTCTTTTTAGACTGGCTAGCTTATGACAATATAAAACTCACAAAACATTATATAGATTTTATTGAAATGGATTTTATACATAAATTACATTTTGATTTAGATAAAAAAATGACTCAAGATGAACTTTGCCTTCAAATTGAAGAAAACTTAATACTACTAGAGCAAGTAGCAACATATATATATAAGATAGTCAGCAAAGAAATTTTTAGTTTAGACACCGAGTTAAATATAGACCCTTACACCTTTGATTTGAAAGAAGGAAAAGAGCTACTCCTAAAAAAATCTGCACAAATAAAAGACAGCTTTATTCCAGAATCTATCAAGAATGATATTAATAAAATGTGGCTAAAAGAAGCAGTAACTTCATAAACCATATTTTGAAACAAAAATTGCACGATAATTGCAATATCTCATATTATGAAAGTATTATTTAGCATTGTTACACTTATTTTTTTAAACTATACACAAGCACAAGGAGATTTCTATACTGTTTTAAAAAAAAATAATTTACAAGAAATAGAAAAAAAAATAAATCAGCTAGCAACAAACAAAGAATCTTCAGTTAACAATGCCTATTTAGGAACATTATTAATGAAAAAATCTGACTTTTTAAAAGACTTAAAAACAAAAATTGCAACTTTTAAAAAAGGTCATCAATTATTAGAAAAAGAAATTTCTGAAAACCAAAGCAATACCGAATACAGGTTTTTAAGATTAGCAATACAAGAAAATGCACCCAAAATTCTAAAATACAATACAAACATAGAAGATGACGCATTATTCATAACAAAAAACCACTACAAACTAAATAAAGGTTTAAAAATAATTATATTAGAATATTCTAAGCAATCAATTTTATTAAACATACAATAATCCACAAATTGAAGAATTTGTATTTTTTTCACCTGTTAAAAACATATAAATTAGCTACTGATAAAAACTATACGAATTAAAAACTGAAAGATTTGCTCATATTTAAAACATAATGAGCCTAAAGTTGAAAAAAAAGCTTTAAAGTCTTTTTTATTTCACAAGAAATAGTAAATTCGTGTAGTAATTTTTTAAAAACAAAAACGAATTATACAATTATGAAAAAAATTCTATTATTAATTATAGGAATCTCATTCTTTTCTATTAGCTCAATAGCACAGTCTCAAGCAGAAGTTATCTACCAAGATGACAAAATAAAAGTTGAGATGTCTAAACAAGATTGCAACTATAACAACAATGCAATTTCTCACACTTATGGAATTATTAAATATACCAATTTAACTAATAACGAATTAGAGTTAAACTTTGAATTAGAATTGTGGTATAATAATGTAAAACAAATTAATACACAGAACGATGTGAGTGATGAACCAGCAGAAAAGAACTTACACTTAGATCCAAACGAAATCATTGAAGGAAGTTGTTCTACTAGAGAATCTTTTTTAAGAGTTTTAGAAAAACACAATCATCCTAGAATGGACATTAAACTAACAGACATTAATTTTGTAATTAATAAAATAAAATAACATGATAAAAAAATTACTTTCAATTTTATCGATAATATTTGTAACTTCATCATTTGGTCAATCGGTATGTTCGCCTGATTTTTATGGTGTTGAAGATACAATTAGATGTAATGATTCAACAATGATAATTTTTAATAACCCGGGTGGTGTTGAATCTTTTGATTGTGGACCAAATAACGATCAACCTTGTAATCCTGAATGGGGTACTAATCCAGGAACAGATTTTTCAAAACCTCATATTACACAACCAAGTCCAGATGGCAATGGTTATTTATGGATGGGAAATGCTATTTCTTCTCAACCTTCCCCAGGTGGGAATAACACTCCAAGAACAGTTACATCTCCACCTATGAACACATCATGTGGAGGTCAAATTTGTTTTGATTTTATTTACGCTCCTTCTGGTGGTTCAGCTCCATTAGAACAACCAGACTTATACAATGAAGGTATTTCTCTTCAATACCAAGTTGCAGGGAGTACAACATGGACTGACATAAAATACTGGGCTCCAAATGGTGATACTTTACCCGCAAATCCAGGGATAAGTAGCCCAGGGATTTTTGGACCTGGTCCTTTTGAAACATGGCAAGATGATGAATGTGTTAATATTCCTCTTGTTGCACAAGGTCCTGTTGTTCGATTTAGATTCGCACAAGATAATCCAGCACCAGGAGAATTTAGTGACTCAGGTTTTTGTTGTGACCACTGGGGAATTGATGATATTGTAACATCTATCAACGCAGATCAAATGGATGGATATTTGACAGGTGCTTACGATATTAATGGTGCTCCGCTACCATATGCGCCAAGAACATTTTCGACTCAACCAGATACCATGGTAGTTGCTCCTTTAGAGAGTACTATGTATACTTTTATTGTAACTAATGTGCCATATACTGGTACTTATATAGGTTTTGATACTGTATGGGTTTATTTAGAAGAGACTAAAGCTGGAGCAGTAAACCAACTAGCGTGTAATACTGTAGGTACTGAACTTTTTGTAGAAGGCGTAATGCCAAATTCTCCAATTACTTGGTCTCCAGATATGTTTATAGATAGTATAAACTCTCACACACCTTTCGTAGTTCCTCCTACAGATATGTATTATACAGTAACTTCTCAGTGTGGTGTAGATTCTATACTGGTAGATGTTGTACCAATTTTCACACCATTGCTATCAGCTACTCAAGATTCTATATGTGTTGGAGATATTACTACTATAACAGCAAATTCTGACCAAGCAACAAATACATATACTTACCAATGGTCACCAGCTACAGTTGCATTTGATACAGCAATGACAACAGATGCCTTCCCAACTACAAATACAACATATATAGTAGAAATGGTTTCAGATTCTGGTTGTGTAAGGCAAGATTCTATTACAATATTTGTAGGTGCTGTTCCAAAAACAATAAACTATGCTGGTGAAATGAGAATGTGCTTAGGAGACTCTACACAAATAACAGTTCTTCCTGTACAGCCAACATTTTTTGATGATTTTGAATTAGGAGCAAATCCAAGTATTTGGGATTCTACCTATAATGCTTCTGCAAATGCAGATTGCGGAACGGCATTTGCTGGTTCTGTGAATGCTTTACATTTTGATGGAGCAGGTGCTAGAGGAGTTCAAACTTTCCCATTAGATGCATCTCTTGGAGGTACTATTTCATTCCATTTAATATATGGTTCTACTTTTGGAGGAGGACCTTGTGACGATGTAGCTTTTAATGCTGAAATGGAATTACAATATTCTATAGATGGTGGTGCTACTTGGTCTACAATAAGACTTTTTGAAAGTAATGAGCATGATAATTGGGGATTACAAACTGATACAGTTCCTTTAGCTGCACAAACAACTGCTACAATATTTAGATTACACCAAGATTTTAGCAATGGTCAAGACCAAGATAACTGGGCAATAGATGATTTCTTAATGGAATTAAATTGTTCTGGAACAAACTGTGTACAATACAATTATTCTTGGACTCCTACTACATTTGTATCAGATGCGAATGTGGCTAATCCATTTTTCTATCCAAATACTAGTACTTGGTATTCTGTAGCAATAAGCCCAGAAGGCTTTAACTGCAATGCTGCAGCCGATTCAATTTTTGTTGAAGTTGATGAGTATCCAATAAATATTACTCCAGGTGATACTTTTTTATGTGAGCAAACGCCTATATTGTTAGAGTTAAATAATTCTGATTTAGATGGAGCCTGCGTAGGTGGTGGTGGTCAATTCACACTAGAAATGAATGATACTTTTGGCGATGGATGGAATGGAGATTTTATTGACGTTATTGCTGATGGAACAAGTGTTGGAAATTATACAATCCCTGGAGGTTCTGCAAATACTGAAGTCTTTACAGTTCCAAATGGAGCACTAATAGAATTCATTTTAGTTGATGGTCCTGGATTTAGTTATCCTAGTGAAATCTCGTTTAATTTATTAGATGCAAATGGAGCGACTTTATTTACTGAATCTTCTAGTACGCCAAACTTAGCATACGGATCTACATTTTTCTCTATTGTTACTGGATGTGTAGACACAATGTTCTGGACACCAAATAATGGAACATTAACTAGTACTACTTCAACTTCACCTGTTGCTACACCTCAGGTTTCTACAAACTATGTTGCAAACGTTATCAATACTAATGGTTGTCTATTCCAAGATAGCATATCTATTGAAATTTATGAAAGCAATATTACTTTAACAGATCATTTAGATGCTTGTTTTGGAGACAGTATTCAACTAGAAGCTACTGGAGCAGATACTTATGCTTGGACTTCTTCTAATAACACAAGCACTTTAAGTGATACTTCCATAGCAAACCCAATGTCAGGGACAAATACTACCGTTTGGTATTATGTAGATTTTGAAACTCAAGGTTGTGTTGAAGAAGATAGCGTAAGAGTAACTATTTTAAACTTAGCTCCTCCTACTATTAATAATGGAGTAAATCCAGTTATTTTCTGTGAAGGCGAAAGTGCAGATTTATATACTGCTAGTTTAAACGGTTATACATATAGCTGGAGCGGACCAGAAACAGGAACTGGTAATTCAATTAATGTTTCTACTCCTGGTTCATACTCTGTAGAATATTTTGATGGAAATTGTACAAACCAAAGATCAGTAGAAGTTTTAGACAGACCAATACCAGTTTTAAACTTTGATGCAATTGAAAAAAATCTATGTTGTGAAGACGATGAGTTAGTTATAGATTTTGCTAGTATGGTGTCTAATCAAAATTTAAGTGAAATAGATGGTATTTACTGGAATGGAATGGAAGTAACTGGTAACTCGTATACTTATAATTCTGAAGGAGCAAACTTTACACAGCTAGACGCTATTAAAGTAATATCTGTATATGGTTGTGAAGGCGAAGCTGAATTGGCTATACAAACAAATTGTATAAATCCATCATTATCAAATTCAATTCCTGATACTGTATATTTTGAAAATCCTACAGTATTTGATTTAAATATTACAGAAGGTGATGCAGAAAATATTACTTACGCATGGTCTACAGACGAGCCTGGCGCTAATACTATTGAAGACCCAACAGTACAAGATGCGGTATTTAATGGAGTAACTGAAGGTGGAATTTATACTGCAACAGTAATTGCTACATCTACTTATGGAACTAAAACTTGTAATGAAGATGCTATAGGAACTGGTAGTGTAAACTATGAAGTAGTTGCTATTCCAGACCCTGTTTATCCAGATGCGTTTACTCCAAATGGAGATGGCTTAAATGATACTTACAGACCTGTAATAAACTACCTATTAACGATGACAGAAATGAGAGTTTATAATAGATGGGGCGATTTAGTATACAATATGTCTACTGCCGAAAATAAAAATGGATGGGATGGTAAATTCCAAGGACAAGATCAAGGTCAAGGATTGTACACTTACTTTATAAAAGTTGTGCACCCAGACGGTAGCGATTATTTACAAGAAGGACAAGTTAGTTTAATTAGATAAGGCTAATTTTAATATAATAATAAAAAAAGAGCAAACTATGTTTGCTCTTTTTTTTGGTCAAAAAATAAATGATGAAAATATTAGTAATACATTATTCTCAAAGTGGTCAGTTAACGCAAATTTTAAAAAATTTCATAAAACCATTGGAAAAAGAAAACGAAATTGACTTTGTTAAATATGACTTAACTGATAAATTTCCTTTTCCTTGGACAAGTAAAGTTTTTTTTAATTCAATGCCTGAATCTGTTTTAGAAATTCCTAAAGAAGTTGAAAATATTAGTTACAAATACACAAAGTATGACTTAATTATTTTAGGATACCAACCTTGGTTTTTATCGCCATCTATACCTACTGTTTCTTTATTGAAAAATGAACAATTTAAAAATTTACTAAAAGAGACAAAAGTTGTTAGTATTATTGGATCTAGAAATATGTGGATTAATGGACAAGAAAGCGTAAAAAAATATCTAAAAGAAGCAAATGCAGAATTAATCGGCAATATCCCATTGTTTGACAGACACAATAATTACGCAAGTGCTGTATCTATACTCTACTGGATGTTGACAGGCAAAAAAGAAAAATTTTTAGGCATTTTTCCAAAACCAGGTGTAGCAGAAAATGAAATAGAAAGCATGGGCGAATTTGGAGAAATTTTAAACAGCAGTATTTTAAATAATAATTTAAACACATTACAAAGTAAATTTTTAGCTACAGGAAGAATTGTTATTTCTAATAGTATATTATTTGTAGAACTTAGAGGTAAAAAACTCTTTAAAATATGGGCAAACCTTATTCAAAATAAAGTTAAGAATAGAAAATTATGGATTATTATTTATAAATATTACTTATTAGTGGCATTATTTATTGTTGCACCTATTGTGTTAATAATATTAAACATTTTCATATTCCCATTTGCACAAACATATTTTAAAAAGAAAAAGTCTTATTTTTGCAGCACAGAACTAAAATAAGTAATGCAAGAAGTATATATTACAAAAATATCAAAATATTTACCTAACCAAGCAGTTTCAAATGAAGAAATAGAAGATTATTTAGGTAAAATAAATGGTAAATCTTCTAAAGCAAAAAATATTGTTTTACGTAGTAATAAAATACAACAGCGTTATTATGCCATTGATAAAAATGGAAAAGCTACACATAATAATGCAACGTTAACAGCAGAAGCCATAAAATTATTACTAGATAATAAGGCAGAAGCTTTTAAAGAAATAGAATTACTTACAGCAGGAACTTCTTCGCCTGATCAATTTATGCCATCGCATGCTGTAATGGTGCAAGGAGAACTTCCTGAATTTAATGCTATAGAAGTAATGACGGCTTCGGGAAATTGCTGTTCTGGGGTACAAGGTTTAAAGTATGCTTATATAAATATAGCAAGTGGTTTAATAAACAAAGCCGTTTGTGCTGGTTCGGAAAGACTGTCTAGAACAATGCGTGCAGAACAGTTTGAAGAAGAAATAAAAGAACTAAACAAACTAGAAGAAAATAGTTATTTAGCATTTGAAAAAGATTTTTTGAGATGGATGCTTTCTGATGGTGCTGCTGCCGCTTTACTCAGCAACAAAAAAGAAGAAGGAAAATTAGCTTATAAGATAAACTGGATAGAATCAAAATCTTACGCCAATGAAGTAGAAACATGTATGTACATGGCAGGAGAAAAAGATGATAATGGTAAATTGATAAGCTTTAAAGAATATAATCCTGAAGAAATAAAGCAAAAGTCTATATATAGTATAAAACAAGATGTAAAATTGCTTGATAAAAACATTATAGAATATGGTTATCAAATGATGAAATACTCCTTAGAAAAACATAATGAAAATACTACTGAATACGATTATTTCTTACCGCATCTTTCTAGCTATTTCTTTCAAAATAAAATTTTTAATAAATTAGTTGAAGAGGGTTTTGGTATTCCAATGGAAAAATGGTTTACAAATTTAAAAACAGTTGGTAATGTAGGTTCAGCGTCTCCATTTTTAATGTTAGAAGAATTATCTAGAGTTAAAAATTTAAAAGTTGGAGATAAATTGTTATTAATGATTCCTGAAAGTGCTCGTTTTGCCTATGTTTATATATCTTTAACTGTTTGCTAAGCAAAATTTAAGCAGATGGATAAAAAAGATATTCCCCAAGATAAAGGACATTTAAAAAATTTTACTAGAGAAGTTTTTTACGCCAAAAATGATAAAGGCGAATACGAAGCAGGTTTAAGTGCAGGATGGGAAGTAAAAAACCAAGCACTAGATTTTGCTTGGAAAGATATTGAAGAAAAAGTAAACCAAGCCAAAGAAGATATAAAAAATGGTAAAATAAGTCCAATAAAATATTATATGGAGTTAAATGTTATGGATTTTCAAACTTTAGCAGCTTATACAGGAATATGGACATTTTTCATAAAAAGACATTTTAAACCAAAAGTTTTCAAAAAATTAAGTGATAAAACATTAGCAAAATATGCTAGTGCTTTTGAGATTACTATAAAAGAGTTAAAAGAATTTGGAAAAAACGATAAATAAGAACTTTCAACATTATCAAGCTGCACACTGTGAAAACGGTGTAACTACAAGTTTACTTAAAAACATAGGTGTAGATTTTATAACCGAGCCGCTAGCTTTTGGTATTGGTGCAGGTTTGTTTTATATACACATTCCATTTGTAAAGTTTTCTGGAGGACCAGCGGTTTCATACAGAAGTATGCCAGGAACTGTTTTTAATAGAACTTGCAAGGCTTTAAAAATTCCTCTGGAAAGAAAAAAGTTTAATAAAGAGCAAAAAGCACAAGAATTTTTAGACGCAGCATTAAAGCAGAACATTAATGTAGGCTGCCAAGTTGGTGTTTTTCATTTAAACTATTTTCCAAAAGAATATCGCTTTCATTTTAACGGTCATAATTTAATAGTGTACGGAAAAGAAAATGGGCAATATTTAATTAGCGACCCTGTAATGGAAACCACAACTAGCCTAACACCAGAAGTGTTAAACAAGGTTCGATTTGCAAAAGGAATGTTGGCTCCAAAAGGTCAAATTTACTACCCAACAAAAGCAGTAGATATAAGTAGAGATACTATTGAAAAGGCTATAGTAAAAGGAATAAAAATTAATACAAATTTTATGTTAAATATTCCAACGGCATATATTATTGGAGCAAAAGGCATAAAATACACAGCAAATAGGGTAAGAAAACTAAGAGATAAAGTAGGTATAAAACAGGCAGGTTTGTATTTAAGCCAAATTATACGAATGCAAGAAGAAATTGGAACTGGTGGCGGTGGTTTTAGGTATATATATGCAGCATTTTTAGAACAAGCCTATAATTACATACCTAAAGATGAATTTATTAGCATTTCTGAAGAAATAACCAGATCTGGCGATTTATGGAGAGCTTGTGCAATGCAAATGGCAGGAATTTTTAAAGGTAGAATTACAGAACAAAAACATTTTGACGAAATTGCTGATAAAATGTTTGAAATTTCTGATATTGAAGAGCAAAGTTTTAGAAGATTATCTAAAATAAAATTGAAATAGGATTTTTTTATGAATTTTGAAGATAACACACACCTAGCCCCTCTCAAGAGGGGAATGTGCCTAACTTCATTGTTTATGCAACTAGTATATAATTTAGAATCTAAATTTGAAATAAAATACTCTGCTTTATGATAGGTATTGTTGCTAAAAATATTTTCAAAAAATATAAAGGAAAAGAGGAAATTGTACTTAATGAATTAACTTTTGAGCTTCCTCAAGGAGAAAAAATAGGTATTTTAGGTCCAAACGGAGCTGGTAAAACAACATTAATTTCTATAATTTGTGGAATATTAGAACCAAATACTGGAAAAATTTCATATTTAGAGAATCAACAAACTCTTTCTTACGATACTTTTAAATCCAGATTGGGCTTTGTTCCTCAAGAATTGGCACTTTACCAAGAACTTACACCAATTCAAAATTTAAATTATTTTGGTACTATGTATGGAATGCCAA
Organism: uncultured Bacteroidota bacterium; assembly: GCA_937139485.1. GTDB lineage: Bacteria > Bacteroidota > Bacteroidia > Chitinophagales > UBA8649 > CAKZQD01. The sequence goes on from CAKZQD010000194.1 coordinate 11,194, forward strand.
AAAAGGAAATTCAAGAAAAAAGTATTGAAATACTTGATGCGCTAGGTCTTTTAAAAGTAAAAGACAAAAAAGCAAGTACTTTTTCTGGAGGAATGAAGAGACGTTTGAACTTAGCAATTTCAATTTTGCACAATCCTAAAATATTATTTTTAGACGAGCCAACAGTAGGAATTGATGTGCAAAGTAAAAATGCAATTATCTCTTTACTACAAAAAATCAATGAAAAAGGCACTACAATAATTTATACTTCGCACCATTTAAAAGAAGCTGAAACACTTTGCGATAAAGTTTTATTGATAGATAAAGGAGATATTATTGCTTATGATAGTATAGAAAATTTGAAAGTAATAAATAAATTAGACAGCTTGGAAGAAATATTTTTAGCTTTAACAGGAATAGAATATAGAGACTAATGAGAAAATTAAAAGCATCTATATTAAAAGAGTTTTTACTCTTACTAAACGATAAGGTTGGTTTATTCTTTATGTTTTTTATGCCTATTTTATTGGTTTTTATTATAACAATTATTCAAAATAGTGCATATCAGGTTATCAATGAAAATAAAATTTCGCTTCTTATTTCAAACCAAGACGAAGGAAACCAAGGAGATAGTTTAGCAGTACTTTTACAAGAAAGTAAAATGTTTGAAATTGTATATGACGACATTGAAACTAAAAATGAGTTAGCTAGTAAATTACTTGATAATAAAAACCTTGCAGCAATTTTAATTCCAAAAGGTTTTACTAAATATATAGATTCAAAATCTGAAAAAACGACAAATTTAATGTTGTTTCAACTTGGTTTGGGAGAAGAAGAAGAAATAAATAACAAACTAGAACCGATAGACCTAAACCTGGTTTATGATCCTGTTCTACAAGAAAATTATATCAAATCTATAGAAGGTATTTTATTTCAAACACTAAGCATATTGGAAAATACAAATTTTATTCAAGAAATATATGAGCAACTAGGTGTTGAAAATGAAGCTGGAGCATTGAAACAAAATATATTTTCTGAAAAAATAAATATAGTTAGTAATCATGCAAAATTGACAGAAAATGCAGCTCCAAAACCAAATGCTACGCAACATAACATTCCTGCTTGGACAATTTTTGCGATGTTTTTTATGGTTGTTTCATTATCAAATAATATTGTAAAAGAAAAAAATAATGGTTCTTTTGTTCGTTTAAAAACTATGCCAACAAGTATTTTGGTTTCTTTGTTTAGCAAAATGATTGTTTATATTTTGGCTTCTTTTCTTCAAGTTTTAATTATTTTTTCTATTGGTGTAGCCATATTTCCTTTAATTGGCTTACCTAAATTAAATATTGATATAAACTTTTTTAGTTTCTTTTTAGTGGTTTTAATTGTAAGCTTTACAGCCGTAAGCTGGGCATTATTTATTGGTGTATTTAGCAATACTCAAGAACAAGCAGGTGGTGTTGGCGCCATAAGTATTATTATTTTTGCTGCAATTGGAGGCGTTTGGGTTCCAACATTTGTAATGCCAAGTTTTATGCAAATGCTGAGTAAACTTTCTCCGATGAACTGGAGTTTAGAGGCATTTTATACTTTGTTCCTAAAAAATGGAAATTTGAAAAAACTATTATTTACCTTTGTAGTCCTAACTATCTTTATAATAATAATTCAAACATTGAGTTATTTAAAACTTAAAAAAGATAAACTAATATAATGAATAAGGACGATTTAAAATTAAAACTAAAAGAACAAATCATTGAGTATTTAAACCTTTTGGATATGACACCAGAAGATATAAAAGATGATGAATTGCTCTTTGGAGAAGAGTTAGGGCTAGATTCAATTGACTCTTTAGAACTAGTAGTACTTTTAGAAAGAGAATACGATATCAAAATAGAAAGTGCTACAGATGGTAGAAAAATTTTGGTAGATGTAAATACAATTGCAGACTACATAATAGAACATAAAAAATAGACAAATTCATGTCTAAAGTTTTTGTAACCGGTATTGGTGCGCTTTCAGCTATTGGCAATAACATTCAAGAGCAACTAGAAAGTCTTAGAAATAGTAAAACAGGAATTGGGAAATCTCGGTTTTTTAAGTCTCGTTATGCAGATATTTTTCCTTTTGGAGAAATAAAACTTTCTAATCAAGATTTAAAACAAAAAATTAGTACTTCAAAAGATTCTAGCTTTACTAGAACTGATTTGGTGGCTTTTGTAGCCTTTTCTGAAGCAATAAAAGATGCTAAAATTGAAGATTTGGTTTCAAATAAAAGAACCGCTTTAATTTCATCGAGTACTGTAGGTGGAATGTGTGAAACAGACCAGTTGTACAATGATGCCAATATGAAATCAAAAGCATCACCTTTTATAGAGTCTTATAGCGGAGGAGCTCACGTACTAAAATTGGCAGAAAAATACCAAATTAAAGGTTTTACAAATACTATAAATACAGCCTGTTCATCATCTGCAAATGCTATAATGATGGGAACCAAAATGATAAAAGCTGGCATTATAGACCGTGCAATAGTTGGTGGAGCAGATACTTTAGCAAAATTTACAGTAAATGGTTTTAATGCTTTACAAATTCTTTCAGAAAAGCCCTGTAAACCTTTTGATGAAAATAGAACTGGACTAACACTTGGCGAAGCTGGTGCTTTTTTGGTTTTAGAAAAAGAAGCAGACTGTAAAGACAAAAAAAAATATGCAGAAATAGCAGGTTATGGAAACACAAACGATGCTTTTCACGCCTCTTCCCTATCTGAAGATGCCAAAGGAATAAGTTTATCAATTCAAAATGCGCTTGATACTGCAAATATTAAAAAAGTAGATTACGTAAATACACACGGAACTGCTACAGGAAACAACGACCAAACAGAATTGGTAGGCTTAGATAAATTTTTTGGAGAAATTCCACCTTATAATTCTACAAAATCTTATACAGGTCATACACTTGCTGCTGCAGGTGCGCTAGAAGCAATATTTAGTATTTTGGCTATAAACAATAGTGAATTATACCAAAGTTTGAATGTAGAAACACCTATAAGTCCATTTAATAAAATGCCCATAACATCTTATCAAAAAGGAGTTGAAATAAATACCGTGTTATCAAATTCTTTTGGTTTTGCAGGAAATTGTACATCTTTAATTTTGAAGAAATGTATATAAAAGAATGTATTGCCATATCGCCACAGAATACAATTTCTGAAGATTTTTTCAAAACAAATGCTAGAGAAATTACAGGAATAAAATATGATGCCATAGAACCAAACTATAGAGAAAGTATACCTGTGCGTGTATTGCGTAGAATGGGAAAAGCAATTAGAATGGCTACTGGAGCTGGCGCACCACTTTTGAAAAACAATCCAAATGTTGAAGCTATAATTATAGGAACAGCGCACGGCGGAATGGAAGATTCTATTA
>CAKZQD010000195.1 GCA_937139485.1 uncultured Bacteroidota bacterium
ATACCTGTCCACTGATTTCCGTCGCGCCGCGTCGTAAATTTAATGACGATACGTCGTTACTTCCCGCAGCAATCGCTGTCGTTCCGACTACTAACAGAACCAATGCAGTACAGGCTTTCAGTACGCATCTCTCGAGTTGCTTCACTCAACACCTCCGTTAAGGCCCGCCAGCGTCTCACAGAACGCCCCATTGCGAGAATAAGCTTCCAGGCCCTTTATGGTTGTTTTTTGAACTAGCCTTTTAATATTTTGTGCTTCTTATGTTATTTATTACAGGCAATGCAGGTAAACTTTTTGGTATTAACCTTTTATTTTTAGAGCCTGAGTTTAATAGTGAAGTTAGTTTTATTAGCTTTACGATACTTGGGTTTGCTTTTGGTGTTTTTGTAATGAATTGGAACTTAACAACTTTTCTCCTCGCCAAATTTTACTTTCCATTTATGGCCTCAATGGAAAAACCTTTTAGAAAATATTGTTTCAATAACGCATTCATCCCAAGTTTGTTTCTCTGAAACGTGGGCACAGGAAGATTCGACCATGTCTGAAATGTCAACCTTTGGCAATTTCATTAGATTATTTAGGAATAGCTGTTGCAGAATTGGGAAGTATTTCTGAACGAAGAACTTATAAATTAATTGGTGGAGAAAGAGGTTTACCTGCATTTTTAGTAGCTAACCCAGGTTTAAACAGTGGTTTTATGATTCCGCAATATGCCCAAGCATCGGTGGTAAGTCAAAACAAACAATTGTGTACACCTTGTGCTGTTGATACCATTGATTCATCCAACGGACAAGAAGATCATGTAAGTATGGGTGCAAATGCTGCTACCAAAGTTTACCGTATCGTTGATAATTTAGAAAAAATTATGGGCGTTGAATTAATGAATGCTGCTCAAGGTTTAGAATTTAGAAAGCCTTTAAAATCATCGTTAGTGATTACCGAATTTATTGCTGAATACCGCAAGCATGTTCCGTTTGTTACAGATGATGTTGAGATGCACCCTTTAATGGAAAAGAGCATTCAATTTATCAAACAATGTGCAAAAAACATTTCTGTAAAACGATAAATTATTTAAACAGTCTTTAACTTATGAAACACCTCATTGCAATAATTACCATCATTACTTTTTTTTCGTGCAACAACAATAACACCGATAAAAATGCCATAATGCAAGTAATGAACATGCAAGAAAAAGCATGGAGCAATGGTAACATTGATGGTTTTATGGAAGGTTATTGGCAATCAGATTCTTTAAAATTTGTTGGCAAAAACGGTATTAAATATGGCTGGAAAACAACCTTAGATAATTACAAAAAATCGTACCCTGATAAAGCTGCAATGGGAAAGTTAGAGTTTGATATTATTCAACTAGAAGTAAACGGCTCTTCTGCTTTTATGCTCGGAAAATGGAGTTTAATTAGAGCAAATGACAACCCTAACGGTTATTTTGACTTGTATTGGAAAAAAATAAACGGCAATTGGGTCATAACTATTGACCATACCAGTTAATGTTGCATAGCATTTGGAATACCATTTTTGTAAATACTTTTAACGAAGTTGAAAGTCAAAAAACAGAAAGTGCTGGATTAGATAAGAAAGTAATTATCATCTTTTTTTCGGTTATTTTCTCTTTGGTATTTATCGAGTATTTCGGCAATTTTCAATTTCTTATTACTTCATTAAAAAATGTTCACCTCAACAGTTTTGCTAATTATTTATCGGAATTACATACCTACTTTCCTAATGCCAGACTATTTAATCTCACCTATTGGGTTAGTATTTTAATTACTTGCTATTTAATAATTCCGTTATTTATTATCAAAGTAATTTATTGTAAAATGGCAAAATATATTAGTTTCAAACTTGGTAAAGAGATAGAATGGCTTGAACTAAACTTATTAAAAAATAATGAACCAATAAGTAAATCTAAAATTATAAGTTTGGTAGACGGAGTGGATGAACAAACAATTGATGGTTGGTTAAGTGATTTAGAATGGAGGTCTATCTTGTACAAGAAACCAATATATAGTATAAAAAATAACAAAATTAGCCCGAATTATTCTTGGGAGGAAATTCCTGAATATTTTTTATGTTTATATTATGCTTTTAAAGGTGCAAATGATTATTCAGGAGGTACTGGTTTATTTGAAAAAATTTCAGCTCAAGCACTTAAAAATTTTCTCAATGGAGAAGTTTTTACTTTTGGTTTTCCTGCTGGTAAAGGATTTAATGATAATTTAGATAAAATAGAGAAATTATGTTTTGAAACTAGAAATATGAGGGCAGATTCATCATATAAAGATGATGGAGTTGATGTTTTAGGCTATAAATCTTTTCAAGATAATCGAAGTTCTAATTTATATGTATTACAACAATGTGCTGCGGGAAAACATTGGGCAAAAAAAAATGCAATAAATATGAATAATTGGACAAATTATCTAGTTTGGTTTCGTGAAAATATTATACAATCAATTTCAACAGTAGAGTTTGTTCAACAAAATAATTGGAATAAGAGAACGTCAAGTTTTGGGATGCTTTTTGATAGATTAAGAATATATAATTTTTTATACGAAAAGACAGTTGATATAGAATTAAGGAAAGAAGTTGAAGATTGGTGTAATAAAAAAATCACTTTAGGTATATGACATTTATAGACTTATTTGCAGGGCTAGGAGGTTTTCATATAGCTTTATCTAAACTTGGACATGATTGTGTTTTTGCAAGTGAAAAAAAAGAAAATTTAGCAAAATTATATGAAAAAAATTTCAATATGTCTGTTAATAGAGATATTACTAAGATTGATATTTCTGAGATTCCTTCTTTTGATATTTTATGTGCAGGTTTTCCTTGTCAACCATTTTCTAAAGCTGGAGAACAATTAGGGCTTGACGATAAAAAAAATGGAAATTTATTTGATAAACTTGTTGAGATATTAGACTTTCATAAGCCAAAATATTTTATTTTAGAAAATGTACGTAATCTTAAAACACATGACAATTTAAATACTTGGTCTTATATCAAAGATAAATTAGAAAAGACTCTTAAATATAAAATTGATGACAAAATTCTTTCTCCTCATAACTATGGAATTCCTCAGCATAGAGAACGGATTTTTATAATTGGTTCATCTCAAGGATTAGAATATTTTAATTGGCCTAAATCTGTCAAATCAAATAAAACTATATTTGATTTTTTGGATGAGAACCCAACTGGAGCAACTAAACTTGAAAAAGAAAAAATTTATGTAATTAATTTATGGCAAGAATTTATAAATAAAATTCCTAAAGGTGAAAAATTACCAGGTTTTCCGATTTGGAGTATGGAATTCGGAGCAACTTACCCTTTTGAAAATGAAATACCTTTTAGAACTTCTTCCGTTGCGTTAGGAAAATGCAAAGGCGCTTTTGGTGTCCCTTTAATTGGAATGACAAGAAAAGAGAAGTTTGCTCATTTGCCTAAATACTCTAGAACTAATCAAATAGATAAAACAACTGGAAAACCAATTCAATTTCCAAATTGGAAGAAAAATTATATAAGAAACAATAGAGCTTTTTATGAGAAATATAAAAAAGAATTAGAACCTATTGTAAAAAAAATTAAAGAAATAGGTATTTCTAGTTGGCAAAAGTTTGAATGGAATGTTCAAGGAGGAGAGAGAGATTTATCTAAATATATTATTCAATTCAGAGGTTCTGGAATAAGGGTTAAAAAAATAGATTTTTTTCCTTCATTAGTAACTGTAAGTACACAAATACCAATTATTGGATGGGAAAATAGATATATTTCTCCAAAAGAAGGTGCAAGAATTCAATCTCTTAATGGAATTTCTCTTCCTCAAAATTTAGGTTCTTGTTTTGGTGCACTAGGAAATGCAGTAAATGCACAATTAGTTAAATTAATTGCAAAAGAATTATTAGTTAAATAGCCAATTTTACTTCTTTAATTTATCCAATGTCTTATTGATGTCCGAAATTTTACCTTCTATTTCTTTAATATCTTTTTTTATCAATTCTATTTTAGATAATAAAAGTTTTTCTTGAAAAGCGTGATCTGCAAATTGTAAGTTTTTTTCTTCACGTTGCAATTCTCTAATTTTCCAATCTAGTGCTTTATTCATTTTTGAAATAATGCCTTCTAGGTCATTTACACGCTTACCAGCATTTGAATTTTGCTGCTTTTTTCTTTCTGTACCAGCTTTATCAAAAAGACTATTTATTCTTTTGTCTATCTCGTTTTTGTGGTTATGGCGCATTGCCATTTTATTGTATTCCGCTCTAATTTCTTTTAAACGACCAAAAATATTTTTATTTTCAGATTTACTTTCTTCAACATCATCTAGCATTTTGTTCAACTTGTCACGGTTTGCAATACTATTAGAATCAAACTCTTTTCTGTGGTCTTTTCTTAGTGCTTTAAGTGCCTCAAACAAAATATCTAGCTGTAGTTTATAGTTATCTATCTTTGCATTGTCTAGCGATTTTACTTCTTTTTTATAATCCAAAAGTCGTTTCCAAAAATTACTACATTCTTGAAACAAATCTTCGCTATAATCGTCTAGTAAGGCTACAGATTCTTGCAGCACTTTCAGTTCGCTGTCAAAGCCTTTTACGAGCCTAGTTTGAATTAAAGACTCTGCCCATTCATTTTCAATAAAACGAACTTTACCCACATCTTTAACCTTGATTTCTTCGGGAAGTAAATTCTGATCGGCAATGGTTCTTACTATTAGTTCGTCATGCTTTGGTAGTTTATCTTCATTTTTTTGCCATGCTTCTAGTTTTTCTAGCAATCCTTTTTTAGGCGTGAAACAGTACAACTGCAATGATGTATCTATAGCACTAAATTCAACTGCTAAAAGTACTTTTTCTTCCTTTTCACCTTCTATTACAAATCTTTTTCCCATTTTTACATTAACGCAATTAGATAAATTATTTTAAGTTTCAATCAAATATGTTACAAATTTAAGCATTTTAATCAAAAAATGCTGCCTGGTTTTGAGCTACAACAAAATATGAGTCCTCCGTTGAGGAAAAAAACTTCTATTGAGCAAGCAAAAGCTTGTAATGCTAAAGAAAGTGCAGTATTAATTTTACTGTTTGAAAAAAATAATGAACCATATATTGTACTTACTGAAAGAAAAGTTTACAAAGGTGCGCATAGTGGTCAAATAAGTTTACCTGGAGGAAAAAGAGAGTTAAACGAAACCTTGCAAGAAAACGCATTGAGGGAAACCCAAGAAGAAATTGGTGTAGAAAGCAAAAAAGTTGAAATTTTATTGCAATTGACACATTTATATATTCCTGTAAGTAATTTTATTGTTTTTCCTTTTGTAGGAAAAGTGAATGACGTGCCAGAATTTATAAAAGAAGAAAGTGAAGTAGAGAAAATTTTAGAAGTTAAAGTTTCTGATTTATTAAATGCACAAAATATAGTAGAAAAAACTATACAAATAAAATCAAAAAACATTCAATTTAAATCTCCAGCTTATGCAGTAAACAATGTAGAAGTTTGGGGTGCAACAGCAATGATTTTATGTGAGTTTTTGAGTATAATAGAAAGCTAATTTTTTCTTTTTTTAAGCTTTATGAAATTTTACAACTCATTTTTGAAGACGTTTTCATTGAACTTATTTTAAAACAGATGCTCCACCATCTAAATGCATAATTTGCCCAGTAATCCAAGATGATTTCTCTGATAATAAAAAAGCAGCTGATTCAGCTATGTCTTTTGCTTCACCAATTTTCTTTAAGGGATTTTTTTCTGTTTGAAATTTTATTTTTTCTGGTGTGTTTAAAAATTTTTCTGCCAAAGAAGTATTGGTTAGTGCTGGAGCAATAGCATTTACTCTTATTTTTGGAGCAAATTCTGCTGCTAAAGAACGTGTTAAACCTTCAATAGCTCCTTTTGAAATAGCTACTTGACTATGAAAGTTGAAACCATTTTGCACTGCAATTGTAGAAAATAATACAATTGAAGATTTTCCCTTTTTTGTCATTTTAGGAAGCAGAGCTTTAATATTGTTTGTAGCACCAAGCACCTGTAGTTTAAAATCTTCAAGAAAATCTTCTTCTGTAAATCGTTTGAAAGACTTTAAGTTTATTTGTCCTGGGCAGTATGCTAAGCCGTCTATATGATCAGGTAAATTTGCTGTGTTGAACGTGTTTGTAAGAACGTCTAGTTTTTGATAATACACATTTTTGCTATCTGGTAGCGCATTATTATTATAAGTAGCAAAAACTTGATGACCTTCGTTTGCTAAAATTTTTACCAATTCTCTTCCTATTCCAGACGAACCACCAATTACGATATAATTTTTCATTTTGTTTAGTTTATTTTGTGTAAAGTTAAACAAAATATATTTATTATTATGTAGACAAAGCGAAAGATAACTAAAGTCAATGAAATTTAATTTAGCTAAGAATAATTTTGCATTTCATTAATAAAAAAGAAATATGAAAGCAATAATTTGTTCCGCTTATGGAAATGCCAATGTTCTAAATCTTATAGAAATTGAGAAACCTATATGTAAAGAAAATGAAATTTTAATAAAAGTAAAAAATGCAGCAATTACTACTGCAGATGCTATGATGAGAAAAGGAGAACCAAAATATTCTAGAATGTTTTTAGGTTGTGAAAAGCCTAAAAATCCTATGGTGGGAACTGGTTTTTCTGGTGTAGTTGTAGAAAAAGGAAATGCTGTAAATAATTTTAAAATAGGAGATGAAGTTTTTGGTGAAACAGGTTTAAAATTTGGTGCAAATGCAGAGTATATATCAATTTCATCAGAAGATGTTGTTTTGAAAAAAACAAAGAATATTAGTTTTGAAGCAGCAGCTATATTATGCGATGGAGTTTTAACTTCGTACAATTTCTTGAAAAATATTTCTAAAATTAAACCCAAAGACAAAGTATTAATTATAGGTGCTTCTGGAAGTTTGGGTGTTGCAGCTATTCAATTATCAAAAATTATGAAAGCTGAAGTTACTGGCGTGTGTAGTGGTAAAAATCTAAGTTTAGTTCAGTCTTTAGGAGCAGATTATGTTATAGACTATCAAACTGAAAGTTTTATAAATGCGTCTAAAAAATATGATATAATTTACGACACTATTGGTGTAAGTTCTTTTGGAAACTGTAAAAATATACTTTCAGCAAAAGGATTGTATATGAGTCCAGTTTTAAATTTTTCTTTACTTTTTAGAATGTTATTGAATCCATTATTGGGAAAAAAGAAAGCTTATTTTCAAGCAACAGGCTTACAAAAAGCAGAAAGTTTAAAAAAAATGCTGAATGAAATAATTCCTTTGGTTACAAACACTAATTACAATTTTGTGTTAAATAAGCCTTATAAACTTGGTGAAATAAATGAAGCTCATAAGCTTATAGACAGTAAAAGGAAAATAGGCAATTTAGTCTTAGAATTAAAAGATTAACTTTTAGTTTTTGTAAGGATTCTTTTCTTTAATCTGCTCAAAGATTCAGGTTTTATACCCAAAAAACTTGCTATTTGATGCTGCGGCACTCTCTGCAATAAGTTGGGTCTGGTTTTAAGTAAATTTAAGTATCTTTCTTCTGGAGAAGAAGTAATAAAAAGTGCAAAATTTTCCTGTGTTTTTCCTGCTTCTTTTTCAACTTCAACGCGTATAATATTTTCTAATCTTGGTATCAATCTGCACATTTCTTTTTCAAGATCTTGTGTGCCTTCTGTAAGCGTACAGTCTTCTATGCACTCAAGAAAATGCTTGGAGGGAATTTTTTCATTATAACTAGTAAAAGAAGTTACAGGATCTCCTTCGGTGTAAAATGCTGTTGTTTTTTCTTCGCCATCTACAATATAATATCTTCTTACACAGCCTTTTAAAACAGCATAGCAGTTTTTAGCTACTTCTCCTTCTTTTAATAAAATACTTCCTTTTTTGAAAGATTTTAACACCGTGTGCTCATTAATTAAGGAAATTTCTTCTGAAGTGAGCACTTTGAAGGACTTTAAAAATTCAGTTAATATTTCTGACATCTTTTATTTTTTATAAAACTAAACAAAATATTCAATTATTCGATAAATATTTTTTGATTATCTTTGTGTTTTAATTATATAGGTTGATTTTGAGTAGTTGTGAAAATACTTCCAACACCAAACTTCCAACTTCCAACAAAAAATATATGTCATTTAAGAATTTAGGTTTGTCAGATCCTATATTAAAAGCTGTCGCAAAAAAAGCTTATACAAAGCCTTCAGTAATTCAAGAAAAAGCCATTCCATTAGTACTAGAAGGAAAAGATGTTTTAGCATCTGCACAAACAGGAACAGGAAAAACAGCTGGTTTTGTTTTACCAATATTAGATTTATTGGCAAAGAAACCGATACAAAAAAGAAGACCAGTTCGTTCATTAATATTAACGCCTACTAGAGAACTTGCCGCTCAAATTTATGATAACATTTTAGACTACAGCAAGTTTTTAGATATAAGAACTACCGTAATTTTTGGTGGTGTAAAACAGCACAGTCAAGTAGCTGCATTAAATAAAGGCGTAGATATTTTGGTAGCTACGCCAGGAAGACTACTCGATTTGTGCAATCAAAAAATATTAAACCTTTCACAGGTAGAAATTTTTGTACTAGATGAAGCAGATAGAATGCTTGATATGGGTTTCATTAGAGATATTAAAAAAATTATGTCTTTTGTGCCAGAAAAACGTCAAACGCTTCTGTTTTCTGCTACTTTTTCTAAAGAAATTAAAAAGTTGTCGCATAGTTATTTGAGCAATCCTGCAACAGTAGAAGCTGCTCCAGAAAATACTACAGCAGACAAAATAAAGCAAAAAATAATAAGAACAGACAAGTCGAAAAAAACGGCTTTGATTATACAAATTATAAAAGAAGAAAACTGGAAACAAGGCTTAGTTTTTACTAGAACAAAGCACGGAGCAAACAAACTGTGTAAAAAAATGATGAATCAGGGAATTTCTGCATCGGCTATACACGGTAATAAAACCCAAAATGCCAGAGTAAGAGCATTGTCTGATTTCAAGGCTGGAAAAGTAAAAATATTGGTAGCTACAGATATAGCCGCTAGAGGTTTGGATATTCCATTGTTGCCACACGTTTGCAATTTTGAACTGCCAAATATAGCAGAAGATTATGTACACAGAATAGGTAGAACTGGTAGAGCAGGAGCGAGCGGAGAAGCTATTTCGCTGGTAAGTTCTGATGAAATGGAATATGTAGAAAGTATAGAAAAACTTTTGGGAATAAAGCTTAAAATGGAACAAATAGAGGGTTATGAGCCAAGTGCTGAAACTCCAGAAAACGAGTTGCCAAAACCAAAAAAGCAGCATAAACCAAGGCGACCAAAGCAAAACAGATTTGGAAAACCAAACCAAAAGAAAAATGCACAACGAAATGATAGAACATCTGATTCTTCATCAGAATCTAGGTCGAAATCTAAACCTACTTCAAAAAGCGATTCTAAACCAAGACGAGCCAATAAAGTTTTAGATGATAGTAATTTGAAAAAATCTTTTAAGAAAAAAAATACAAATTCTAGTTCTTCTGTAAGTAAGTTTAAAAAGAATAATGGAGATAAAGAGCCAATGGCTTGGTAAATGGTTTGCAATTGAATACATATAAACTGCTTTTTTTGTAAAATTTAAAAAAAAGCAGTTTGTAAATAAAGTATTCAATTTTCATTTAAAAACTATTGCATCGTATGTTCTATATTTGTCAAAAGAAATTAAGATATTCTTTGGCATTCAATAGTATCAACTGCTTTTCTTAAAAAACGCATGATGTGTAGTGTTTGAAGGTGTGCTTTGCGTTGACCATATTTACTGCTTAAAAAAATAGAAAACAAAAGTCCAATGGCAATTGGCGCAACTATAAAATAAGCTGCGTTTTGATGCATCATCCATTGTACATAAGCCCAAGCAGTTCCAAAAAAGCCTAGTATGGCTATTGCTGAATAAAACAAAATAAATAATCCCCAAATATTTTCAGATGGACCAATTTGTCCTCTTATTATGGTTTTATTTTCTTCTTCGGTGTCATCAAAACTTAAATTTAATACTGGCGACCAGTAATGTTTTTCTTTTAAAGGAATAGTTATCTTTATGTGACTGTCTAATTGTTTTAAGAGTATTATACTTTCGTCTTTTTTTGCTGTTTGGTAAATTAAATCTACAACCGTAGATAATTTTTCTGGTGAAGAAAGTTTAAATCTTGGTCTTATTTTACCAACTGCAGAATCGTCTAATTTATTAAAAATCATTTTACGAATGTAATAAAATGAAGTTAATAAAATAATGATTTAAATCATATTTTATGGAGAATAAGGAGAGGAATAAAAAAGTTAATTGACTTTTTAGTAAGCAAAAGAAGAGAATAATGAATTCAATTTCATTACTATTTTATCTACTTCGTTTTTACCATTATTATTGATGATAAAATCTGCTTTTTCCATTTTGTCTAAATCTGAAAGTTGATTTTTTATTCTTGACAAAACTTGTTCTTTAGAGCTGTTATCTCTTTTCATGACACGTAAAACCCTTTCATCTTCTGGCGCGTGTACCAATATGGTTTTGTCTACTTGTTTATAGCTACCTGTTTCAAAAAGTAAAGCTGCTTCTTTTAGTAAATATTTTTTATTCTTGTGTGTTTCTGTCCAATTTTCAACATCTTTTTCTACAGCCGGATGCACTATACTGTTTAGTTTGGCTAAGGCTTTTTTATTGTTAAAAACTTTGCTGGCTAAAAGTTTTCTTTGCAGTTTATTGTTTACATATATTTCTTCACCAAAAAAAGATTTTAAAACAGCTATTAAAGATTCATCATTTTCCATAAGGAACTTTGCTCTTTCATCTGCATTGTATACAGGTACACCCATGGCTCTAAACTTTTCACAAATAAAAGTTTTTCCACTACCTATTCCTCCTGTTATTCCTATAAACATATAATACTACTGATATATAATAAATTCAATTTTGTCTTTCTCCAAGACGATATTTCTTACTCTTTTTGGAGCATTTTTTATTGATAATAATATCCTATTATCATTTCGGACTTCAATATTATTAAAATCTGCCGAGATATAAAAATCTGATGCACTAATATTTTCATAAATACTTATTGGAGCCAAACATTTTAATCCTATTTCTTCTGGGTAAATTATTAAATCTTTATTTTCTGGTTTATTGTCTACAGAAATAATTATTTTAAGTTCTTTTTCTATATATTCTTCTATTTTAAATTGAGCAGATATACTTTTTTTTGCTGCTTTTATTTCTTTTGGTATTATTAAAGAAATATTATTTTTTAAGGTGTCTTTTTCTGATATGGTTATAGTCTCAGAGTTTATTTCAGTTATATTTTTAAGTGTTTCAATATCACTAGAAATAGCAATACTATCTACTGATAATTTTGGATTTTCGCTGAGGTAATAATTTGATTTAAAGTCTTTTTCTAGTTTTAAAACTATAGGTACTTTTTTGGTTTCTAAATTTTGAAATGCAAGTGTAAAAGACAATGGATTTACATCACGTATTTTTAAGTCGGAAAAATTTTCTTGAACTAAAGACTTTGTATTGCTAAACTTTATATTTCCCTTATCGGCATAGTCGTTTATATCTAAAATAATTTTACGATTTTTTATTTTTCTAAATATTAAATCCCAACCTTGTGCTTCTAAAGTTGTTTTAAGTAAAATATTATCATTTATAATTTTTTTGCCATTGGGTACATTTATAAACTGAACTGAAAAATAATACGATTTTACATAGTTTCTAGATAAACTCATAGACAACCAAATAACGAAAGCCACTAAAAGACATATAGAGAATATGCTAATTTTTTTATTGTTTTCGAAGAAGTTTTTCAAGTGCGTTTATATTTACTGCAAATATAATATAAATAGCTTGTTTTGTGTTTCGTTCTTAGTGCCAAATTTACTTTTCTTCATTAAGTTTTTAATCTTGCTTTTCATATTTATATTTCCGTTATCTTAGATTTCATTAAAAACATTACTTTTATATTCTAGAATGAAAAAAATGCTATATATACTTATTGTACCGCTTGTTTTATATTTTATTATTATGCTTTTCTTTTATAAAATGCAAGAGAGTTTTTTATTTCACCCAGTAAAAACAGAAGCAAATTTTAAGTATCAATTTCCAAATACTTTTGAAGAAAAATATTTTGAAACACCAAATAATGGAAATATTCATGGTCTATATTTTAATGCAGAAAAATCTAAAGGAATAGTTTTATATTGGCACGGCAATGCCGGAAATTTGGAAGATTGGGCTTGGGTTTATCAAAATTTTGTTAACCTAAATTATGATGTTTTGGTTTTAGATTATAGAAAATTTGGTAAAAGTACTGGCAACTGGAGTGAAGAAAATTTTATAAACGATGCTCAGTATGTTTACAATGAACTAAAAAAGAACTATAAAGAAAATGAAATTGTAATTTATGGTAGATCTATAGGAACAGGCATAGCCACACAATTGGCAGCAAATAACCAGCCAAAGGCATTAATTTTGGAAACACCGTATTATAGTATTGAAGACTTGGCAAAAAGAATGCTACCTATTTTTCCAGTAAAATATTTATTGAAATATCGATTTGAAAGTAATTTGTTTATCACTAAAGTAAGTGCGCCTATTTATATTTTGCACGGTACCAAGGATAATGTGGTTCCTTATAAAAGTGGAAAAAAATTATACAATTTAGTTAAACAAAATACACGTTTTACAACTTTTGAAGCTGGTACACACTCTAATTTAGCTACTTATAGTTTGTATCATAGCTTATTGCAAGAAATTTTAGCTTAGAGAATCTTAGGTAATCTTTTAAATCTAAAATTTTTCACTGATTATTTGCTTCAAGATTTTCTAAATATTTTATTCTTTTTGAAAAATTAGTTTAAAACTTGTAGTTTTAACTTTTTAGGCTAATTTTTAAATACTTTTTATGACTAAATATTTATTTGTTTCTATCCTTTTTTTAGGCTTATTTTCTTGTAGCAATTCAAAACAAAAAGTTAATGAAATTTTTGCTCAGGAAAAACCAGTTTTAGTTTCTGAGCAAGAGCAGTTTTTTAATTTAAAACATAAAAATCCTGTTTCTAAAATGGTTCCCAAAAATATTCATTTGAAAGAACAAGAATTTGTATGTAAAATTGCAAGTGCAAATACAGGAATAAACTGGTTTTTGAGAGGTCCACAAAATTTAGGAGGCAGAACAAGAGCTTTGGCATTAGATGTAAAAAATAGCAACAGAATTATCGTTGGAGGAGTAAGTGGAGGTGTTTGGATTTCTGAAGACCTTGGCAAAAGTTTTGAAAAAGCAACAACTCCGCAGCAATTTCATTCTGTAACTTGTATAGCGCAAGATACCAGAGCTGGGTTTGAAAATATTTGGTATTATGGTACGGGCGAACAAAATGGAAATAGTTCAGATTTATTGGGAAATGGAATTTATAAGTCTACAGATAATGGTTTAAATTGGACTTTATTAGAAAGTACACAAAATGATGTTTCAAATATAGTAAGTTCTTTGGGCGATTTTAGATATGTAAAAGATATTAAAGTAAGTGCTACAACTGGCTATATTGTAGCTGCTTCTTTTTCTGGAGTATGGCTTAGTAAAGATGGTGGAACTACTTGGACAAATGAACTTACTGGTGGTGCAAACCCAAATGGATTTGGTTACGTTAATTTTGGAAAACAAACCAATATAGATGTAAGCAAAACTGGAGTTTTTTATGCAACTTTAAGTAGCGATTGTATAGATGAAGGTATTTGGAGAAGTACAGACGGAGAAAATTGGACAGAAATTACTCCTGCAGGTTTTTCTTCTGCTTACAGAAGAATAGAGTCTGGAATTTCAGAATCTGACGAAAATCAAGTCTTTTTTATAGCAGATATTGCTACCACAATTCCATTGTCTGACGATCATCAGCTTTGGAAATATAACCATACAAAAAATAGCTGGACAAATAAAACTGCAAATATTCCAGCTGGTTCATGCACAGGATTTTTTGACTTCGATTTTGGATACTTTCAATCACAAAATTCTTACGATTTATTTATTTCTGTTCATCCATCAGATACAAATTTAGTTTTTCTTGGCGGTACAAATTTATATAGAAGTACAGATGGATTTTCAACACCCGCACATAATTGGATTGGCGGCTACAATTGTGACTTAACAAATCCTGAAAACTATATTCATCAAAACCATCACCCAGATAATCATGCAGTAGTTTTTGTTCCAGGAACTAATACAATGGTTTCAGCACACGATGGTGGAATTAGTATTACTTCAGATTGTAAAGCTAGCAATGTTGTTTGGGAAGACGCTAATAAGGGTTACAACACTACTCAATTTTATACTGTAGCAATAGAACAGGGCAATTCAGAAAATGAAAATATTATAGGTGGCTTACAAGATAATGGAACTTGGATGACAAATTCTATTAATCAAAACCAAGACTGGATGAATGTTTTTTATGGTGATGGAGCATATTGTGCTATAGCAGAAGGACGAGAATCTTATTATATCTCTTGGCAAGGCGGAAAAACCTTTAAGGCAGATATAGATGATGATGGTAATTTAAATAATTTAACCAGAATAGATCCAACTGGAGCTACAGATTTTATGTTTATCAATTCATTTATTTTAGATCCTACAGAAAACAATACTATGTATTTAGCTGCTGGTACATATATATGGAGAAACGATAGTTTAAATCATATTGTTTTAGATCAAGATCATTATAATTCTACAGATTTGGGCTGGGCAAGAATTAATGAATCAAACACAGGTGGTTTTTTAGGTAATCCAAGAATTTCAACTTTAGATATGAGTTTAAATAGTAGTAATGTATTGTATTATGCAACAGAAACTGGAGGTATTTTTAGATTAGATAATTTAGATTCAAAAGCATATACAAAAACCAATATTAGAAGCAGTTCTATGCCAAATGGTTTTGTAAGTTGCTTGGAAGTAGATAACAGAAACGCTTTAAATTTAATGGCAACTTTTTCTAATTATGAAGTTGAAAGTATTTATTATTCTGAAAATTCTGGAGATAACTGGACAGACGTAAGCGGAAATTTGGAAGAATTTGAAAACGGGAGTGGAGCAGGACCATCTGTAAATTGGGCTCATATACATTATGATGGTGAAAAAAATATTTATTTAGTAGGAACCACTTCTGGTCTTTTTTCTACCGAAACACTAGATGGTATAAATACTGTTTGGGAAAGAGAAGGAATAGATGAAATTGGTAATGTACCTGTAAATATGATTGCTTCAAGATCTTTTGATAACAATATAGTAATAGCGACACACGGAAATGGAATTTATTCTAATAAGGAATTTGTAAGTGGAATTTCAAATACAGAAACAGAAAAAATAGGATTCTTTTTAAGTAATGTTTCTCCAAATCCTGTAGTTAATAAAATGAAGTTTACTTATAGAATAGATAATGCTGCAAAAGTAAGCTTGAAAATTTATGACCTTAGTGGTAAATTAATAGATGTGATTCAAGAAGAAAATAAAGCTGCTGGAACTTATGAAATGAGATGGTATGCAAAAACTGAACTTTCATCAGGCTTGTATCAATTGGTGCTAGATGTTAATGGAAAGAAATTGAATAAGCAGTTTTTAGTAGAATAGTTTTTAGTATGTAGTATGTTTGACTTACGAAAAGTGATATTTTGAAGCCAGAATTTCTATTTTTCCATTACTCAGAAAGAAGTGTGAGTTAAGAATTTTTATCTAATTTTATTTGAAAAAACTTATAGTGCAATGTTTTAAATAATACTAGAGATTGTTGTTTTTACAACGAATTTGACTGAAAACTGTTACTGAATACTAATAACTAACTCAATACAATATTCTCTAAAATCACACCCGCACGCTCCAATACATCTAAACCATCTGTATTTTTATATTTTTCATCAAAAACAACACGTTTTATTCCAGACTGAATAATTAATTTAGAACATTCTATACAAGGAGAGCAAGTAACATAAAGTGTTGCGCTTTCACTACTATTATTTGACTTTGCAACTTTAGTAATGGCATTAGCTTCGGCATGCAAAACATAAGATTTTGTTAAACCTTCTTCGTTTTCACATACATTTTCAAAGCCAGATGGCGTACCATTGTATCCATCAGAAATTATCATTAAATCTTTAACTATTATTGCACCAACCTGTCTTCTAGTACAATAAGAATTTTCAGCCCAAATTTTTGCCATACGTAAATAGCGAATATCTAAATTATGTTGCTTATCTGTTTTTGCCATTTTTGATAATATTAATACTACACAAAGATACAACAGTTTTAAATGCTGTAAGTTTTATAGAAAAAAAATCGTTTTTTAAAATAAATGTTATATTCGCAGCATCAATGATTGGAAATTTAAAACATATAGCACCCTTTTCGCAAGAGCGAACTAGTTGTTTTTATCTACAAATAGATAAAAAAGAGGCGTTTTATGTACAAAATAATATGATATAGAAAAAGAAAATATTTAATAAACAATACGAAAAGCGTCTAAAATTAATTTTAGACGCTTTTTTTTTAATTTTTTTAGTGCAAAATAGAATAAAGTAAAAAATAGCTTGTGAAAAATGAAATAATTGAGAGACAGTCAGTTATACAATTTTGCTCTATCTACTAAATAGTGGACAGGAATTTCTATGTCTAAAAATAAGTATAACTAATTGATAATCAATAAATTAATTGAAAATAAATTTGGAAAGTTAAAATAAATGACTTTACCTTTGCACCATCAAAAAAATACGAACAATGCGTTTACAATTTTTACATACATATCTCGATTTTAGATTTCGATGTCTAGCAAAATTTGAACCGAGTATAAAAATATTTGAGGAGAAAAACTTTATGTACATGATTTAGTTAAAACTAAGTATGTAGTATATATAAGCATCTCCTAATAAGAGATGCTTTTTTTTTGATAAAAAATGACAAGATAGCCAAATGGTTAAGGCAGTGGATTGCAAATCCATTTTGTACGAGTTCGAATCTCGTTCTTGTCTCAATAAACTGGAAACATTGAGCAATTGGTTGGCTCGCCTGTCTGTAAAACAGGTCTCTAACGAGCATGTAGGTTCAAGTCCTGCTGTTTCCACAAGTACCTACTTGTATCTACTGTCTCTTGATACAAACTTTCTTTCTGAAAGAGGTACTTACATCTGAGAGGATAACGGTCAGGTTGTTTACTCGCTTTGGATGCGAGAGGTCGCAGGTTCAAATCCTGCTTCTCAGACTATATAAAAAAGGAAGAAAAAGCACTAAGGTAGTGTCCTTGCCTGCTAAGCAATGGGTTCTTTTAAAGATTGCCTTTCGATTAGGCTTTCTTCCGCAGTAAAATTATGAATGGAGAGCATCTGGCTGGATGAAGAGCTTGTCTTGAAAACAAGTGCACTTTAGGGTGTTGGGAGTTCGAGTCTCCCGCTCTCCGCAAATACTCAAATAGCTCAAGGGTGAGAGCGCAGTCCTTATAAGGCTGAGATTATAGGTTCAAATCCTATTTTGAGTACAAAATGCTCTGTTAGTATAGTGGCTAGTACGCCTGGGTTTCATCCAGGAAACAAGGGTTCGATTCCCTTACAGAGTACAAAAAAAACTCTTATAGTTCAATGGTTAGAACGCAGCCTCAATTTGGCTGAGCTTATGGGTTCGAATCCTATTGTGAGTTTAGGCGCATTAAGCATTTAGGGATGATGTTCACTTTTGTAAAGTGAGGAAGTAAGTTCAATTCTTACATTGCGCTCTTTTAATAAAAAGGAATAATAGCAGAGATGGTCAATGCGTTTGGTTGAAGCCCAAAAGATATAGGTTCGAGTCCTATTTATTCCACTAAAAAAATAAAAATTATGAAAACACATATAAAATTTCCAAAAATACAGCAGTTTAGAAATGTAGTTTCTGAAATCAATAGAAAAGTATGTTTTGTAGGCTTAGATAAAGATGGTAATCCAATTTATGATCAATCAATTTCTAAACCGAACTTAACTTTTAAGGGAACGGTAAAACTTCACGGCTCAAATTCTTCTGTATGCTTTAACACAAAAGATGGCTTCTGGGTACAATCTAGGCAAAATATTATTACGGTAGAAAACGACAACTACGATTTTGCACTTTTTGCAGAAAAGAACCAATTTGTATTTATGATTTTTTTTGAAGAAATAGCAAAAAAACACAACATAGATTTAAGCAAATTTACACTTTCTATATATGGCGAATGGGCAGGAAAAGGAATTCAAAAAAGTGTTGGTATTTCTGAAATTGAAAAGTCATTTTTTATTTTTGGAGTTAAAGTATCAAATAAAAATGATGACGATTTTAAATCATTTTGGTTGCCTTTTGAAACTTTGAAAAGTACTGAAAACAGAATATTTAATGTTTCTAATTTTGAAACTTACGAAGTAGCAGTAGATTTTAATATGCCTCAGTTGGCACAAAATACTTTTGCCGAAATTACACAAAAAGTTGAAGCAGAATGCCCTATTGCAAAGTCTTTTGGAATAAAAAATGGGCTTGGTGAAGGTGTAGTTTGGACTGTAAGTTACAAAGGTGAAAACTATAGGTTTAAAGTAAAAGGTGAAAAACATTCTGTAACTAAAGTTAAGAAATTGGCAAGTGTAGATATTGAAAAATTGAAATCTATTACTGCTTTTGTAAACTATGCAGTAACAAAAAATAGATTTTCTCAGGCACTTGAAAATGTTTTTGGTAAAGAAGATATTGATATTAAAAAAATGGGCGAGCTCATAAGGTGGCTTGTAAATGATATTGCAGCCGAAGAAACCGACACTTTAGAAGAAAATAATCTTGTGGCTAAAGATGTAAATAAATATATTTCTTTAAGAGTTAGAGAACTTTTTTTTGAAGAAATGAACAAGTTTTAAGTTTTTGTTCTGCTCTAATATTTTTGAGCAGAACAAAACAAAATGCAGATATGGTGGAATGGCAGACACGATAGTTTTAGAAACTATTACCGCAAGGTGTAAGGGTTCAAATCCCTTTATCTGTACAAAATGCTTACATTTTTATTACGTAATTAGATTGCGTAGCTGATGGTAATATTTGCACTGTCAAAGGGAGAAAGTTCTAAATGAATTTGAAACAACAAAAAATGAGATAGTCATTCCCTTGGGTTAATTGTTGGATCAATTTCATTTTTTATTAAAAATTTATTAATAATAATAAAATGAAAAAGTTTAAAAAATATGAAGGGAAATACATAGAAAACCTACCAGAATATATCTTAAATGTTATATCAAAGTATAAAGACGTTAAGATACATATTGGTACAGATTCTCAAAGACATGGTAATAATATTCATTTTGCTACTGTAATTGCTTTTCGTTACGGAACAAGAGGAGTACATTATATATATCAGTTTAAAAAGATGGATTTGTTTAGAACCATACAAACTAGGTTGTCACATGAAATTGAACTAACGGTAAATATAGTAATGTGGCTTAAAGAATTTATGCCATTTCTTAAAATTGAAGCTTTAGAAGCAGATGTAAATATTGATGAAAAGTGGGAAAGTAACAAGGTTTATGGTTTGGCTACGGGTTGGTTGCAAGGTGTTGCTGCACCAGAAACCAAAGTTTTAGCTAAACCAGAATTGCTAGTTGCTATACGTGCTGCAAATCATGTTGTATAAGTTTTTGTTTAGTTGAGTACTCTTGACTGTAAAAAGTTGAGGGTGCTCAAAATATTTCTATGATGTAATGGCTTTTACTGTTTAATGTTTAGTTTGAAGCGGTATTAATGAATCGCTGTCAGCGATATGCTCCGAGTTCGATTCTTGGTAGAAATGCAAAAATGTCTTATAGTTTAAGGGCAAAACACTCGACTTTGACTCGGGAAATTTAGGTTCGAATCCTAGTAAGACAACAAAATGCTAGTATTGGCTCAGTAAGGTTAGTGCGTTCGGTTGTGAACCAAGAAGTCAAGGGTTCAATTCCCTTTTACTAGCCAAATACACTTATAGCTTAATTTGGAAGAGTACTTGAATACGAATCAGGTGGGTGAAAGTTCGAGTCTTTCTAAGTGTACAATTTTTTTAGCTGGCTATAAAAAAGGCAAAGTTCGTTCAAAACTTTGTCTTTTTTATTCTTAAAAATTCCATTTATCAAAATATTTTATAAATATTTTTGCTATGTTTTTAGCATCATCAATTCCTCTATGATGTGTACCATCAAGTTCAAAACCTTCGTTATTAAGGGCTCTTTTCATACCTAGTCCTCTTTTTAATTGCTTAATTTCGGTATATTGATGCTTTATGCTAATATGATTTTTGAACCAATTTACATCTAAAGAATGAATTTTACAATCACTTTCAAATTGTTTTTTATCATAAAAACCCCAAGAACATAAAATGTATTCTTCAGTATTTATCCAGTTTAAAAATCTTTCTTTTGCTTCACTAAAATATGGTGCATTATCTACTTCATTCTGATTTATAGAAGTTAACTCTTTGCAAAAATTACTGAGAACAGGATATTTAATTGGTTTTACAAATTGTTCAAATGTACTTTCAATCTCTTTATTTTCATTTATCATAACGGCACCAATTTCTATGGTTTCGTTATCTTTTTTATTATGTTGATCCCAGCAAGTTGCTTCAAGATCAAAAACTATATATTTCATTTTTATATTAATAATTTTATGAATCTGCAACAGCAAATTCAATTCTTTTTTCTGCAATATTTGCCTCTTCAACAGTTACGTTTACAGTAGCTCCAATCTGATAAATTACTCCAGTTCGGCTTCCTTTTAGTTGCATTACTTCTTCTTGAAAAATAAATTCTTCATCTAGCTGATACAATGGAACAAAACCTTCACATTTATTTTCTACCAGTTCTACAAAAAATCCTTTATTGATAACTCCAGAAATAACTCCTTCAAAAGTTTCTCCAATAAAATCTTTAATATATTCTACTTGCTTGTATTTTATAGCACTACGTTCAGATTGCTGTGCTTTTTTCTCCATAATTGAAGCTTGTTGTAGTATTTCTTCAAGTTCTTCTTTGTCGTAAAAATTCTTTTCTTTATGAACTTGATTTGCTAATAATCTATGCACCAAAACATCTGGATACCTTCTTATTGGAGAAGTAAAGTGTGTATAAAAATCAAAAGCTAAACCGTAATGACCAATATTTTTAGTTGTATAAACTGCTTTAGCCATAGAACGAATAGCTAAAGTACTCAAGATATTCATTTCTGGTTTTCCTTCTATTTTTTGCATTAAGTTTTGCAGTGCTTCTCTAGTTTGTTCTGGATCGTCAAATCTTAAATTATGACCAAATTGTTTTGCAATATTGGTTAATATTTGCAATTTTTCTTCGCTTGGCTTATCGTGAACTCTATAAGGTGCAGCTGGTCTTGGTCCTTTGGTAA
This sequence comes from uncultured Bacteroidota bacterium, assembly GCA_937139485.1. Classification (GTDB taxonomy): domain Bacteria; phylum Bacteroidota; class Bacteroidia; order Chitinophagales; family UBA8649; genus CAKZQD01. The sequence goes on from CAKZQD010000195.1 coordinate 21,446, forward strand.
CTTTAATTTTACTTAGGTATTTTGCAACAGCAATATTTGCTAAAAGCATAAAATCTTCTACTAAAAGATTGGCTTCTATTGTCTTTTTAATGTAAACTTCAACTGGTTTTGCATTTTCGTCTAGTTTAAATCTTACTTCATCGCTGTCAAAATTTATAGAACCTTTTTTAATTCTCTTTTTTCTTAGGCTTCGTGCCAATTCTGTTAAGTAATTAATTTCTTCTTTAAAATCTCCATCTGCACCTTCAATAATTTCTTGTACTTCTTCGTAAACAAAACGTCTATCGGAATGAATTACTGTTTTAGTGTATTGATACCCAGTTATTTCTAATTTTTTATTTACTTCAAATAAAACAGAAAAAGCCAGTTTGTCTTCATTAGGTCTCAAAGAACACAATTCATTAGAAATTTTTTCTGGAAGCATTGGCAAAACTCTATCTGGCAAATAAACTGAAGTTGCTCTATATTCTGCTTCTTTGTCAAGTGCAGAACCTGGTCTTATATAGTGCGAAACATCTGCAATATGAACACCCACTTCATAAGTCCCGTTTTCGTTTTGCTTTACAGAAAGTGCATCATCAAAATCTTTAGCATCTTTTGGATCTATGGTAAACGTTGGAACATCTCTATAGTCTAAACGCTTTTCTATTTCGTTTTTAGTAATTTTTGTTTTTAATTCCTTTAATTCTTCAGCTACTTTATCAGGAAAATTTAGTCTAAAACCATTTTCAAGTAATATAGATTGCATTTCAATTTCGTTGTGATTAAAATTGTTTAGCAATTGTGTAACTCTACCAATTGGATTTTTTCCTTTGTCTTTCCAAGTTAAAACTTCTACTCTTATTTTGTCTCCATCTTTTGCACCTGCATAATATTTTTCGGGTATATAAACATCAAATGGTATAGACTTGTCAAAAGGTATTGCAAAAGCAAAACCTGAGCCTTCTTCAAATTTGCCTAAAAACTCGTGTTGGTTTCTTTCTACAACATTTACAATTTTTCCTTCAGGTTTTCTAACACTAAATTTTGTCATTTCTATTTCTACACGGTCGCCTTTCAGTGCATTTAGCATTTCTTTTCTTGGTATAAAAATATCTTTTTCGTATTCAGCAGTTTTTACATAACCTACGCCACTACTTGCTACATCGAGTATGCCTGTTATAAATTTATCTTGAGATTGAAAAAAACGAACAACTTTTATTTTTCCACTTTCTGTGAGTTCTACTTTTTTTCTATCCATCATTCTTTTCAAAGAAGCAGTAATTTTATCTTCTTGATATTTTTTTAGAAAGTAAGTATATAGTTGGTCTGGTTTTACTCCAGATTTATTTTTTGTATTTAAATATTTGATTACTTTTTCATCTAATCCGCCGCTTTTGCCACCAGATTTTTTCTTTTTTCCATTCGATTTTTTCGATTTAGGAATAAATTTTTTCTTTTTATTCATTATTTTTTAAGTATTATGCATTAGAAATAATTATATAATGCAAATTTGTATTAGCAATTATACTTGTTAAATATGTATTTAATGCTAATGTAATTGATTGTTATTGGAAGCAATATTAGAGAGGAAATAATAATTATTGCTATTTAATTAGTTGCAAATGTAATCATTTTATTTATTAATCTAGTTTATTTTTTTTAAACCTTCAAGATTTTTTAAACCTTGTAGGTCAAAAAAAAACTTATTCAAACAAGAATTCTTCTTTATTCATAATGTCAATTTTCTTTATTTTACAACAGTAAATAAAATTTTCATTATTATCAAAAAGTTCCATAACAGACTCCCGCTTTAGCAATGTAGGTAATTTCGAAATTAATGTTTGATATGATGAATGCTTATATTCTTCAAAATCAGCAATTTTATGATGACTAGAATTAGTATTTACATAAACAATTAGATTTCGTAAATAAGTTTCATCTTCTATTTTTATTTTCTTTGGTTTTGTCTGAAATAAACTACCAGTTCTATTATATCCTTTATTTATTGCTTTAGCATAAGCATTAAATAAATTTGAAAAAGCTTGACTCAATGGTTTTGTTTGAAATTTTTTAGGTAAATCATTTTTGTCTTTAATTTTTAATACTAAATGAAAATGATTTGGTAATAAACAATAACTATAAACTAGAGCAATTGGGCTAAGGTATTTTTTAACTAAACCTAGAAAATAATAGTAATTTTTTTCTTCCTTGAATAAATTTTCTTTATTATTTCCTCTATTATAATAGTGATAATAACAAGATGGTTCAAGTTTAGCGTTCATTTATATTAGTATTTAATTTCCTTTTCACCCTAGACCTCCTAGGTTTTGGAAACCTAGGAGGTCTAGAGTTCGGATAGGATATTAATTATTCTTAGTAGCTAATATTCGTTTTTCAATATCTGCAAGTTCTCCTTTTGGAATAGCAGATATTAAACCTTGTGTGTATTCTCTTTGAGGATTGTTGTAAATATCATCTGCAAGTCCCATTTCTTCAATTTCTCCTTTGTTCATTACAACCATTCTGTCGCTCATGAATTTTACAACAGATAAATCGTGAGATATAAATATGTATGTGAAATTAAATTCTTCTCTTAGTTCTAATAATAAATTTAAAACCTGTGCTTGAACAGAAACATCTAGTGCCGAAACTGATTCATCGCAGATTATAAATTTTGGATTCAATGCTAATGCTCTTGCTATACAAATACGTTGCCTTTGTCCTCCTGAAAACTCGTGCGGATAACGATTAAATTGTTTTTCATTTAATCCTACAGTATTTAATAATTCATTTACTTTATTTTTTCTAGCAGTTTGGCTATCAAAAATACCGTGAACTGTCATTGGTTCCATAATAGCACCACCAACAGTCATTCTAGGATTTAGTGAAGAGTAAGGATCTTGAAAAATTATTTGCATATCTTTTCTCATATCTTTCAAGTCGCCTTTGCTCATGTCTAAGATATTTTTTCCATCAAATATTACTTCGCCATCCATTGCTGGTGCTAGTCTTAGAATGGTTCTTCCTAAGGTTGTTTTACCGCAGCCAGATTCTCCAACAAGACCCATTGTTTCGCCTTCATAAACATCAAAACTTACATCGTTTACTGCTTTTACATATTCGGTAGGCTTTCCAAAAAAGTTTGTTTTTGTAGGAAACCAAGTTTTTAAGTTTTTTACTTCAAGTATTGGTTTCTTTTCTTGAAGTTTTTCAAATCTTTCTTTTGTAGCATTATCAGAAACTACATATTTATTAATTACTTCATCTACCGAAGCACTTAATTCTGTTATGTTTCCGTCTTCGTCTTCTTGCATAAAGTTAGAAACCGTAGGTAGTTTGCTCAGTCGTTTTCCCAAAGGTGGTCTACAAGCCAAAAGTGATCTAGTATATGCATGTTTTGGATTTCTAAATATTTCTAGTACCGAGCCAGTTTCAACTATATTCCCTCTATACATTACTATTACTCTGTCGGCTATTTCGCCAATTACACCCAAATCGTGTGTAATGAAAATTACAGAACTGTTCAACTCAGATTTTAGATCGTTCATTAATTCTAAAATGGTTTTTTGAACAGTAACATCTAGGGCAGTAGTTGGTTCATCTGCAATGAGTACATCTGGGTCGCAACTCATAGCCATTGCTATCATTACACGTTGTTTTTGTCCGCCAGATAATTGATGTGGATATGCAGAAAATATTCTTTCTGGAGTTGGTAGTTGTACCTTTTCAAACATATCTATAGTAATTTCTTTGGCTCTTTCTTTCAGGTTAGTTTCTGAAATAATTTGTAGGTGCGATACTGAAATGTGATTTACATCGTGATGATTTAAAACAATTGGGTTTAAGTCAGAAGGAACAGACAAATCAATAACTATTTTTCGACCTGTTTCTTTTTGCAACAATTGCTCATATAAATCCAAATCAATAATATGGTCTGGTGCGCCGGTACAAGTGATAATTACATCAAAGCCTAATTCGAATTTTTCAAGTTCATCAAGTTGATAAGCAATTCCTGATACGTCTTGTGCTAATTTTTCTGCCTTTGAATATGTTCGATTGAAAACATGGAAATTTGTAAATCCGTGCTTTTTTAAGAATCGCGACATATTGGTATTGGTCGTTCCAGCTCCTACAATTAAAACTCGTGCATCCAATGATACATTTTGTTTTTTTAATTCATGATAGGCAAGTGAAACTACTGAAACAGGTTTGGTCGCAATTGTTGTTTCCGTAAAAACTTGTTTAGCCGTAGCAATGGTTTGTCTAATTACAACTCGAATAGTGTCATCGGAAATACCTAATTTTTTAGACTGATCAAATGCTTTTCTGACTTGCGCAATAATTTCTCTTTCACCAACCACCATGGAGTCAATTGATGAGGCAACTTTAAACAGGTGTTCAACGGCTATTTCACCTTCGTAGGAATTACAAACATCTGTGGCCCAGTTCACTTCTTCTAAATCCCAGTTTGGATTAAATTCTTTGAAGAAATTGGAGATAAATGAATCATTAAATTCATTTTCTGAAGTAAACATAAACTCTACTCGATTACAAGTAGATAAGTACATCAAACCATTGAGTTGGCTTGCATCTTTAAGGTGTTGTAGCCTTTCTTTTAAATCGTCATCTCCAATATGGAACATTCCAATTTTTTTGACATCTACATCCCGATGCGTAACTGCTATAATTTTAAAATGATTCAATTATTACCTTTAAGCTGCAAAAATGCAATAATACTCAAATTTTACTGTCATATAAATGTCAAGAACGCTTAATTTAGAATTGTTTCAAATTACTCTAAATGCTTAATTTATTGTAATAAAGTATCTTTACTTTTTTAAAAATTGACTTTTAAGAATACAATATATTTAACAAAATGAGAACAAACACAAACGTTGCCGAAATTTTAAATTCTGGCAAAATATTACAAGAAATACAATTAAAAGGTT
>CAKZQD010000196.1 GCA_937139485.1 uncultured Bacteroidota bacterium
TTGAAGTAATCTGTTAGTCTGGAACACCATTTTGGTAATTGATAACAGATTGCCGCAGTCGTGCCTCCTTCGCAATGACGGTTCTAAATGATAACAGATTGCTTCTTCCTTCGTCATCGCAATGACGGTTTATGTTTTGACATCTGCCTTTGCGCCAAGGATAGAAACGGCATCCTTTTTTTTATTTTTCTTAAAAAAAAGATAGAGTGGATAGCCTGCTCGGGTGCCCAAATATTTTGTTACTGTGTTTATATAATAATTTCTTAAATTTGCGATGCATTCATTGCATTTTAAAATAAAAAATATGTCTAAAAAGAAAATAGTAGTTATAGATGGTTGTAGAACACCATTTTTGAGGTCGGGAACAGATTATATGGATTTGATGAGTTATCAGTTGGGTCAGTTTGCTATAAAAGGCTTGCTAACAAAAACTGGAATAGATCCTAAAGATGTAGGGCAGGTAATTATGGGCAACGTAATTTCTAATGTAAAAACGAGTAATGTGGCCAGAGAATCTGCACTGACGGCTGGCGTGCCAAACACTACGCCGTGCCACACGGTAGCCATGGCGTGTATTTCTGCCAATAGAGCTATTTCTACTGCCTACGCCGAAATGCTAAACGGACAATACGATGTGGCGATAGCTGGTGGTGTTGAAAATACTTCTGATACGCCAATAGGTTTTAGACGTGCAATGCGAAAAAAATTATTCAAGGCACAAAAATTGAAAGGTTTGGGCGATACTTTGAAGTTTATTTTTAGCTTGAGTTACAAAGATTTTATTCCTGAAGCTCCAAAAGTAGCTGAATATACAACCAATAGAGTAATGGGACAAGACTGTGATATTATGGCGGCAAGTTTCAATATAGCTAGAGAAGAGCAGGATAAATTTGCGGTTCGTTCGCACCAATTGGCTGCTAAAGCTTGGGAAGATGGACATTTGGAAAAAGAAGTTTGTGAGGTGTCTTTACCTCCAAAATTCAAATCTATAAAAATGGATAACGGCGTAAGAGGCGATTCTAAAATGGAAAAAGTAAGCAAATTGAGACCTGCTTTTGATAAGAAATTTGGAACGCTGACGGCGGCAAATTCTTCATTTTTGACAGATGGTGCTGCGGCAACACTTTTAATGACGGAAGAAAAAGCTAAAGAACTTGGTTTGACGCCAAAAGCTGAAATTATTGACTACATTTTTACTGGTCAAGATTTGATGGACGAACTTTTACTTGGTCCGGCTTATGCTATTTCAGATTTATTGAAAAGAAACAACTTGGAATTAGACCAAATTGATGTTTTAGAAATTCACGAAGCTTTTGCTGGGCAGGTTTTGGCAAATATAGCTGCTATGGAAAGTGATGAATTTTCAAGAAAGAATTTTGGAAGAGAAAAAGCGGTTGGAAAAGTAAATTTTGATAAGTTGAATCTTTGGGGTGGCTCATTATCTATTGGGCATCCGTTTGGGGCTACTGGTTCTAGACTAGTTACTACTGCATCGAACAGATTGATAGCAGAAAATGGACAGTATGCGATATTGGCGGCTTGTGCTGCTGGTGCGCATGGACATGCGATGCTTTTAAAAAAGTACTAAGTATTGAAGTTTCAAGTACTAAAGTAGTAAGTAATTAAGTATCAAGTAAAAAAGTATTCAAATTATAAGTAGACAAACTGAAAGTGTTTTAGTAATCTTTAGTATACTCAAATACTTACTACTTGACTACTTTAATACTAAAAAAATGAACAATTTTAAAGAATTAAAGGTTTGGCAGAAAGCTATTAGTTTTGTTACGATAATTTACAAAACAACTGCTACTTTTCTGAAATTTGAAATTTATGGAATTTCTTCTCAAATACAAAGAGCTTCTGTTACTATAACTTGCAATATTTCTGAAGGCTGTGGTAAAACATCAAAGAAAGATTTTAGAAGATTTTTGGAAATAGCTTACTCAAGTGCTTTTGAAGTTGAAAATTTATTAATCATTTGTAATAATTTAAACTATATAAAAGAAGAAGAATTCAAAAGTTTAACAATTAACATTATAGAATTACAAAAAATGCTTACTGGATTAAAAGCATCTATCAAAATATAAACAAATATGGATACTTTTTACTGAAATATCGAGTCAATAATACTTGATACTTCAATACTAAGTACTTAAATACTTAAAAAAATGAAAAGAGAAGACGTAATAAAATTAGACATACAAAACGGAATAGCAACACTATGGCTAGATCATCAAATAGAAAAAATGAATGTGGTTTCTCCAGATATGATGGGGATTTTAGATGGTGTTTTTGAAGAGATAAAAACAAACGATGCCATAAAAGGTGTGGTTATTATTTCGGCGAAAAAAGATTTTATAGCTGGTGCAGACATCAAGGCTTTCAACATAAAAAAGAAAGGCGATTTTAGACCCATACAAGAAAAAGGACACCAAGGACTTTTGGAACTAGAACAAGGAAAAAAACCTGTGGTAGCAGCAGTACACGGAACGGCTTTTGGTTTGGGAACGGAATTGCCATTGGCTTGTCACGCTATTATTTGTTCTGACCATTCGAGTACTAAATTTGCACTTCCAGAAGTAAAACTTGGTTTGTTACCTGGTGGCGGTGGAACCCAAAGATTGGTAAAACGTGTTGGTTTGCAAAAAGCACTTGACATGATGCTGACTGGGAAAAACGTTTATCCTTATCCTGCCAAAAAAATGGGTTTGGTAGATGAAATTACCGATAAAAATAAACTACATTCTGCGGCATTGCAACTTTGCCAAAAAATGATAGACGGAAAATGGTCTAGAAAAACACCTAAAAAATCTTTGCTCAACAAGTTTTTGGAAGATACTTCTGTAGGAAGAGGCATTGTTTTTAAGCAAGCAAAAAAAATGAGTGCTAAGCAAACGCAAGGAAATTACCCTGCAATTCCTGCTATTATTGACTGTGTAGAAACTGGATTAACTAAAGGAAATGCAGCCGGTTATGAAAGAGAATTGGTTCTTTTTGAAGAGTTGATGTTGACTTTTGAAAGTGAAAGTTTACGTTCTTTGTTTTTTGCGATGAGCGACAATAAGAAAAACCCTTACGCACAAGAAGGTAAAGAACATAAGCAACTTGAAACGCTAGGAATGATAGGTGCAGGATTTATGGGCGCAGGAATTACTGAAGTTTCTGTAAATAAAGGTATCGATGTTTTCTTAAAAGATTTGCAGCAAGAAAGTATCACCGAAGCTAAAAAACTGATTTGGAAATCGATAGCTAAAAAACTGAAAAGAAAATCTATTACAAAAGCCGCTTCTGAAGAAATTATAGGGAGAGTGCACGGCAGGTTAGATTCTTCTGGATTTGAAAATACGGATATTGTTATAGAAGCAGTAGTGGAAAATATGAAAGTCAAAAAGATTGTTATTGATGAAATTCAAGACAATTGTGCTGATGATGTTATTATAGCTACCAATACTTCTTCGCTTTCGGTAACAGAAATGGCAGCGCACGCCAAAAAACCTGAAAATGTTATTGGAATGCATTATTTTTCTCCTGTTCCAAAAATGCCTTTGTTAGAAATAGTAAAAACAGAAAAAACTTCTCAGGAAGTTATTGCTTCGTGTTATGATTTTGGTGTAAGGCAAGGAAAAACAGTAATAGTAGTAAACGATTGTGGCGGTTTTTATGTCAATAGAATTTTAGGGCCATACATTAATGAATGTTTACTGATGGTAAATGAAGGAGTTGCTTTAGACTTTATGGACAAAGCGATGATTAAAAAAGGTTTTCCAGTTGGACCTATTTCGCTCTTAGACGAAGTAGGACTAGATATAGCTGCTCATATTGCAGAATCTAGTGCCGAAGCTTTAAAAACAAGAGAAGGCTTTACGATAAGTGATGCCACTTCTAAAATGTTTAAAGATGGCAGGTTTGGAAAGAAAAACCAAAAAGGATTCTACAACTACGAAGAGAAAAAAGGAAGGGTAAAAAAAGCTGGAATAGATCAATCTGCATATCAATATTTTGAAGGAAATGGAGACCAAAATTTAGCTTTAGAAGAAGTACAAGACAGAGCAATATTTTTGATGCTAAATGAAGCGATAATGTGTCTGGAAGAAGGTATTATTTCTAATGTAAATGACGGAAACTTGGGTGCCGTTTTTGGTATTGGTTTCTTACCGTTTACTGGTGGACCGTTTAGATACATCAATCATTTAGGAACAGAAAAAGTATTGGCTAGATTGCAAGAGTTTGAAGCAAAATATGGTGCTAAGTTTACACCAAGACCTATGTTGGTTGAGTTGGCGAAGACGAATGCTGAGTTTGTGTAAAGTTTCGTGTTTCGTTGGTAACGTCTTTATTGTTTCCGAAGTTTTGGTAAAGAATTTAGCCTTATTAATATACTTCGATTTTCTTTGACTCATTGAGATTCCTGCCTACGCAGGAATGACGGCTGCTGTGAATAACGACTGCTCAAAATTAAATACATACACAATGAAAACAAATCTCTTTAAAATAAGTGTCATATACGCTATCATCATTCATGCTTTAGTATTTCTTGGCATATATTATGGTTGGTTTGGTGTTATGGAAGGTGCGGGTGCAGAATTTTGTGAAG
>CAKZQD010000197.1 GCA_937139485.1 uncultured Bacteroidota bacterium
TATGATTCCTTAAACCAATTTGAAGAAATTAAAGCCTTTGTCATTGAGGTATTTACCAATGATATAGGGACAGATGAAATTATTATAAAAGTAGCTTCTAAAGATGCTTCTATCCGTTTTCAAAAGCGCATAAAAGATCATTTTAGGGCAAAATTACGGGTAGCTCCTAAAGTTGAGTTTAAAGACTTTGAGACCATTAACGCCTTGCGTTTTCCTGCTATGAGTCGAAAACCAGTGTTATTTTTTGATCATAGGTAATAATATTTTCCCTTACATTGACTAATCGTTTAGATTTAGTATTTTTAGAGTAATTCAAAACCAATTTTTAATATAATTAATAAAATCAAAAAGTTCATGTCTAACAAAATATTATTTTTGTCATTTCTGTTTCTGATACCATCGTTTATCATGGCACAGTCCAAATTGTCAAAAGATTTTAAAGTAACACCTAGTACTCCATATCCTGTAACAGATGCAGGAAGTAAGTTATACTTTGCTCTAGAAGATGGAAAGACGATCTCTGTAAAAACAAGAGGAGAAATGGCTACTATCCAAAGGTTTGATACTAGAACGATGAAGGAAATTAGCAGAAAGGAATATAAAGACCTTCCTAAATATGCTAAAGTTCAAAAGGTACTACAAATTCGTGGTAAACTTTTCTATATCTACGAAGCTTACAATAAAAAATCTAAAGAAAAATCCTTCACACTTTATATCAGAGAAATTGATACCAACTCAGGTACTTTTAAACCTGAAAAAAAGCTATTTACTACTTCTGGACCAGTTACAGGGCAACCTTTTAGTTGGGGTCTATCTGGTTGGGGTTTATTGGGTTGGAGTGGCGCTCCTAAATTTGACATTTCTACTTCTTTTGACGATTCTAAGATTTTAGTTCGTTTCAGATACAAGCCAACCACAAAATCAGATGCAAAGAGCAATGATAAAATTGGCTTTTATGTTTACGATCAAGACTTTCAAAAGGTTTGGGGAGAAGATGTAAGAATGCCTTACACGGAAAAAGATATGAACAATCTTGCTTATATGGTAAAAAGCAATGGTACTGCAACGATGCTTATTTACAAAACTGAATCTAAATCTCTTGAATTACTTACCTTAAAAGAAGGTGGTGATAAAATGTCTGTTCATAAATTAGATATTAAGAGAGATCTACTTTTTGCTAAATTTGACCTTCGTGAAGATGTAAACGGAAATATTGCAGCGGCAGGATTTTATGCCAATGGTATTGATTTCAAGTGGTCTTGGGGTGGAGGTTCTACTAGCTTTAACTGTAATGGTTTATACTCGTTCACTACGACTGACAAAGGAGAGATCTTAAGTTCTTATGATCATGAATTCCCTCTAGAGTTTATTCAACAATATGTTAATAAGAGAGAAAGAAATAAAGCTGAAAAAAGAGAAAAGAAAGGAAAAGCAGGTATGGAAGAAGTCAAAATGACTGAATTCTTTACTCAAGAAGATGGAAGTTCTATCATTTTAGCAGAGCAATGGTATGTAAGAAAAGAACTAGTGGGAACGAACACACAAAACGTTTGGCACTACAGACATATGATCGCTATGAAAATAGATGCTGATGGTAAATTAGTTTGGATGAAAAAATTGCCTAAAAACCAAGCAGGTCTTTCTGGTCAAGGTCAAATGAGCTTCAAATATGTTCCTGGTGATGGCTGCCATTACCTACTTTATGTTGGAAATCCTAAAAATGCAGATCTTCCTATAGATGAGGTTCCTGCAGCTCATAAGAATGGTTTGGGTGGTTTTTTAACGGCTTACAAAGTAGATGATGAAACTGGAGATATGACAAAATCTGCAATTGTAAACATGAGAGAAATTCCTTATGCTGGAAATAAAAAACCTATTACAGCTTATCAATTTTCTACTGGTAGAATTTTAGAAACAGAATCTGGTCTTATTTTTGAAACCTATAAAAAAGGTAAAGAAGATATAATGATTCATGTAGATTTCGAATAAAAATAAAACTTATTAAAAAAACCAGTAATTGAAAGATTACTGGTTTTTTTTTGAAATAAAGCTATTACTTTTCGCAATAAATACGCATTAAAATATTAAGAATCATCAATAGTCCTATTTAATATATTTAGCACTTTTATTTAAGAATAACTTATAATCAATTCAACAATTGATAAAGTGTTAATTATTAAAAACAGAAATGCCATTATATCTTCAAATTAAAATTTTCCATCATCAATAATTTCATATTATTTAATAAATCTATCAATTGAACTCGAAGAAATATCATAAACTTCGAAAGCAGATCAAAGCTAAAATAACTTTGCTCAAAAACTTAAATCTAATATGTAATTCTAAAAAGCATTAACTATAACAAAAGTATAAAAATTATTTTTATCCTTACTAGTTAAAAATACTTAGCAGTATAGACACAAAATTTGAGGACACTTAACCACTACTAGATATTTATTAATTTTACACATTGAATAAAAAGCAGTAAAAAATTGACAAAAAAAAACTGAACAATTATGAAATTGTTCAGTTTTTAAATAAGTTTTTTATAGCTAAATTATCTGTTAAGAGAATTTTGTAATAATATTATCCTCCAAAATCATCAAAGGCTACATTTTCCTCTGGTATTCCCCAATCATCTGCCATTTTTATTACAGACTGATTCATCATAGGTGGACCACAGAAATATAACTCAATTTCTTCTGGTGCTTCGTGTTTGCTTAAATATTCGTCTATAACAACATTATGAACAAATCCTTTAAAACCATCTCCTTCTGGATCATTAAGGTCTTTTTTCAAAACCCAGTTATCTTCTGGTAACGGATTGTCTAATGCAACAGCGAATCTAAAATTTGGAAACTCTTTTTCTATTTGCCTAAATTCTTCAATGTAGAATAATTCTTGTTTTGTTCTACCACCATAAAAGAAAGTTACTTTTCTATCTGTTTTTAATGTATGGAATAAGTGATATAAATGAGAACGCATTGGTGCCATACCAGCTCCACCACCTACATATAACATTTCTGCATCAGTTTCTTTAATAAAGAACTCTCCATAAGGTCCCGAAATAGTTACTTTATCTCCTGGTTTTTGTGCAAAAACATAAGAAGAACAAATTCCTGGATTTACAGGCATATAATCATTCTTAGCTCTATCCCAAGGCGGTGTAGCTATACGAATTGTAAGACTCACTTTATTACCTTCTGCTGGGTGATTTGCCATTGAATATGCTCTAAATATTTCTTCATTATTAACCATTTTTAAAGGCCATAACTTAAATTGATCCCAGTCTTTTTGGAATTTATCTGGTGTGTCATGAAAATTTGGATGTGCAGTAATATCCATATCTTTGTATTCTACTGTTGTAGGCGGTACATCTACTTGAATATATCCTCCTGCTTCAAAATCAAGGTTTTCACCTTCAGGCAACTTTACTTCAAATTCCTTTATAAATGTAGCTACATTATAATTTGAAGTTACTTCACATTCCCACTTTTTAATACCAAAAATTTCTTCAGGTATTTCAACAACCATATCATTTTTTACTTTTACTTGGCAAGCTAATCTCCACTTATCTTGAGCTTCTTTTCTTGTTAAGTGATTTAACTCTGTAGGTAAAGTATCTCCTCCACCTTCGGTTACTTGGCATAAGCACATAGCACAAGTACCACCACCACCACAAGCAGATGGTAAAAATATGTTTTGTTCAGAAAGTGTAGTCAACAAAGTGCTTCCTTGCTGTGTTACTACAGGGTTTTCAGTATCACCATTTAATATAAGTGTTACATCTCCTTCTGATACTAACTTTGATTTAGCAAATAACAACAAACCAGCCATTAACAACATAGTTGCTAAAAAGGCGATTAAAGTTCCAATAATTAAAGTCATTTTATTTACGATTTACGATTTACGATTTACGATTTTTTAATTCGTTTTATCTATTTATTATCGAATATCAATGAAGTTTAAAAACTTATTGACAATTCTTAAATTATATATTAAAGTTTAATCCCCATTAAGCCCATAAAACCAAGCCCCATAAGACCAGTAAGTATAAACGCCATTCCTAAACCTCTTAATGGTGCTGGCACATCAGAATACTTTAATTTTTCTCTAATAGCTGCAATACCAACAATTGCTAAGAAAAAACCAAATCCAGATCCCATACCATAAACTATACTTTCTGAAAAACCATATTCTTTGGTTATCATAAATAGAGTACCACCAAGTATAGAACAATTTACTGTAATTAAAGGTAAGAAAATACCTAAAGACATATAAAGTGCTGGAGAATATTTTTCAATAATCATTTCTACCAATTGTACCATTGTTGCAATAACTGCTATATAAATAATTAAACCTAAAAATTCTAAACTAACCTCTGCATAAGCATCACCTAAAATTGGTGCTAATGCACCTTCTTTTAATAAAAATTCTCTTACACACCAGTTTATTGGTGCTGTAATTGCTAATACAAATATTACTGCTGCACCTAATCCAACTGCAGTCTTTACAGATTTTGATACTGCCAAAAATGAACACATTCCTAAGAAATAGATTAGAACCATGTTCTCTAAGAAAGCCGACTTTACAAATATGTTTACAAATTCCATTTTATTATTTTTTTAATTAAATACTAAGACAAGCTTCTCAAGTATTTTTAATTTATTACTAATTATTAGTCCTTTTTAACTAATATCTACTAATTCTTTATCTCTTGAACGTTGAATCCAAATAATGATTCCAATTAAAAAGATAGAAGAAATTGGTAAAACCATTAATCCATTGTTTTCATAACCAAAATTGTATACCGCCTCTGGTATTACTTGAAAACCCATCAACTGGCCTGCTCCAAATAATTCTCTGATAGCTCCAACAATAATTAATATTATTGCATATCCCATTCCGTTTCCAACACCATCTAATAATGCAGGAATAGGCTTATTTCCCATAGCAAATGCTTCTAATCTTCCCATTACTATACAGTTTGTAATAATAAGACCTACAAATACAGAAAGTTCTTTACTTAAATCATATAAAAATGCTTTTAAGAAAATACTTACCAAAGTAACCAAGAATGCGATTACAACCAATTGAACAATCATTCTAATTCTACCAGGAATTAAATTTCTTAATAAAGATATAGTAAGATTTGCTAAAGCAGTTACAAAAATAACGGCTACACCCATTACCAAAGAATTGGCAATAGTAGATGTTACTGCCAATGCAGAACACACACCCAATACCTGAACCGTAATAGGGTTGTTGGTACTTAAAGGATCAACTAATAGTTTTTTAGTATCGCTCATATTATTTAGTTTTCTTTTTCTTTTTAGTTTTCAATGTCTTGAAATATGACTCGTAATTAGGAATACAATTGCTCAACATATTTTCCATTCCATCTGTTGTTAAAGTAGCACCTGCTAAACCATCAATATTAGATTTTCCACCTGGAGATTTTCCTTGTTTCCAAACTTTCAAAACATATTCCTTTTCTTTTGTATAAACTATAGCATCATTAAACTGATCTTCAAATTTAGGTTCTGTTATTAATGATCCTAAACCGGGTGTTTCTCCAACGTGATCAAATGCAGCTCCTTTTAGTGTTCTTAGGTCACGGTTAAAAGCAACATAACCATTTACTTCATCCCATAATCCTAAACCAATTAAAGGTAGTATGTAATTTTTTTGTTTTCCTTTTGAATATATAAACACAGGAAGTTGTCTTTCTTCTAAAGGTTTTTTGTATTCGTTTTTTAGTTTTATAGAATAACCGTCTACACCTTTTAAAATTTTACCTTCAGAGTTTACAGCTATAGCTTTAATCTTATCATTATACTCAGTTAAAACCTCTTGTCCTTCGCCTTCAAATTTTACTGAAGCCAAAATTTTAGATTTATTATCTAACTCAACATTCTTATCTATAATTGGCTGTGCCAAAGAAGAAACTGTAGCTAATACACCACCTACTACTATTACCATAAGCACTAGAAATAGTATTGTATATCCGTTTGTATTTGTGTTTATTTTAGACATTACTTAACCTCCTTTTAATATTTGATTGAATGATATTGTAATCGATAAGTGAAGCAAAAATATTCATAAAAATAATTGCTAGCATCCACCCTTCTGGATATGCTGGATTTGCAACTCTAATAATAAGTCCAATTACACCAATCATAAATCCATATATAAATTTACCTCTATTTGTAGATGCTGCCGTTACAGGATCTGTTGCCATAAAAGCCATTGCAAATAAGAAACTTCCCATTATGTAATGCATATAAAAAGGTATTGCTATAAAACCATTATCTGGAAATGCAGGTGCTGCAATATTGAAAATAACACCCATAAAAGCTACACCTATTACCATAGAAAACATGATTCTCCAATCTGCAATTTTAAGTTTAATCAACATAATTGCTCCTATAATAATACCTATTTTACTCATTTCACCAATAGAACCCGGCATAAAGCCCCACATCATATTTGATATAGAATACTGCTGCTCTCCAGATGGCAATGTTGCTGCTTGAATAGCTTCCCAGCCACCACTAACAGCTAAACCTAAAGGCGTAGCACCAGAAAAACCATCAATCATTGCTGTACCAGCACTTATGTGTAACCAATCTCCAAAGTTTAATGCTTGGTGTAAAATATTATAGTCATAAGCTACCCAACAAGTATCTCCAGATATAGAACTAGGATAAGCAAAAAATATAAATACTCTTGCTACTAATGCTACATTAAAAATATTCATTCCAGTTCCACCAAATGCTTCTTTTGCAATCAATACAGAAAAAGCTGTTGCTATTGCTACCATATATAAAGGTACACCAGGAGGCATAATTAATGGAATTAAAAAAGCCGAAACTAAAAATCCTTCTTCTATTGCGTGTCCTTTTTTGGCAGCAAATAAAAATTCAATTCCTAAACCTACAACGTGTACAACTATGATAAGAGGCAACAATTGTAGTAAACCATATACAAACTCAGCTGCTATATTTGCATCTACACCTAGTGCTTGATAATGTTGCAAACCTATATTGTAAGCACCCAATAAAAAAGCAAATTGCATTGCCAATACTACATGAATCATAGTACGTTTTAAGTCCATACTATCTTTCAAATGTGTACCTTGGTGCGTTACATGACCTGGAGCATACAAAAAGGTATCTATACCATCCCAGAGGGTGTAAGAAAACGGACTTTTTGCTTTATCCGGTTGGATTTTATCCATAAAATTTCTTAGAAATTTCATATTGTATCTTTTTTAATTAATTTATTAAAATTGGTTAATACTTTTAGCTTTGAGAATAGATATAATCTAGTCCTTCTCTTAATTGTGCTTGCACATTTTGTTTTGATGTACAGACGAATTCACAAAGTGCTAAATCTTCTTCGATAAGTTCATATATACCTAAACCTTCTATTTGTTCAAAATCGTTTGCTTTTATAGCTTTTAATAAATGAACTGGATAGATATCCATAGGTAATACTTGCTCATATTGTCCTGTAACTACAAATGCTCTATCTTCTCCATGAGAATTGGTATTTGCTTCAAATGCTAATTTTTCATTTGTACTCCATGGAAATGAAGGCGAAATACTAGGTCTTAAATATTGTGGTACTAACCAACCAAATAATTCATATTCTCTTCCTTCTTTTATAGCACAAAGTTGGTTTTGGAAACTACCTATATGACCATTTGGTTCTACTTGAGTTCCTGTAAGTACATTACCAGAAATCAATCTATTTTCTTCTGTATCTATACCTGTAACTAATGAACTTATAGATGCGCCCTTGTTTGCTTTTATATAAAATGTTTTTTCAAAAGGAACACCTGCTATTGCTACTAATTCCTTTGGGTCGTAAATTCCTTCGTTAAATAATTTTCCTATAGTTACAACATCTGTTGGTCTAATAGTCCAAACTACTTCTCCTTTTTTAATTGGGTCTATATGATGTATTTGTACACCTACTCTACCAGCTGGATCTTTACCTTCGAAATAGTTTACTTGAACACCATTTGCATTTTTAAATTTAGCATTAGATTCTGCAGTGATGTTTAAATGAACTGTAGCCGTTAATTTATTTAAAGCATCTAAACCTGTTTGAAAATCTTGAATAGATAAATTATCGATTATATAATCGTAATCTGCTGCTAAAGGAGCTGTATCAAATGCTGAAATAAATATAGCTCTTGGAGATTGATTTGGTGTAGCTGGCAAACCAAATGGTCTTTGGGTAATGGCACTAAATGCACCACTTTCTACCATTTGCTCTAGCACTTCTTCTTTAGATAATGATGCTACAGAAGCTTTTTTAAAGGCTTTGTATTCGATAGTTTCATCAGCTGTAATAATTACTTCTGCAATACTTCTTTTTGCTCCTCTTTTAATTTCTGAAACTGTTCCACTTACTGGCGCAGTAAAGAAAACACCTTCAACACCTTTATCGTAAAAGAGTTTATCTCCAGCTTTTACTTTATCGCCTACTTTTACCATCATTTTTGGTATTGGCTTTAGTCCTTGAAAATCTTTAGGTTTAATAGCATAAGTATTTGCCTTAAAATTATGATTAAGTACTTTGTTTGCTTTTCCTTGTAAATTAATATTAAAGCCTTTTGAAAGTGCTGTAACATTTTTTCCATCTACTACCTTTAAGGAACCATCTTTTGGTTTATCTAGGTTAGTAAATTCGTTTCCGAATAAAAATTGTTTAATTGCTTTATTTGCAAAAAACCAAGTAATTAGGGCTAAGAGTATAAAAAGAACTCCCCAGCTAGCGATTGAAGAAATTGTAAGTAAAACCATTTATAATTGATACTTTTTAAAATTCGATGCAAATGTAAAACAAAGTTTATTCAAAGAAAATCATTTTGTTAACTTTTTTTAATTCTTGTTGTTTATATCTTTTATGGTTTTGTGCTGAATAAAAAAATATGCTCAGAAAATACTAAACTTTTTCCATTCTTTTAGTCAAAATATAAATACCCAAACTTACAAAACCAACTACAGAAATAGAACTCAAAGGCATTAATATAGCTGCTATTAATGGTGTTAGTTTTCCCATTACTGCAAACGACATTCCTACTAAATTATAAAACAATGAAAACAAAAGACTGACTTTCAATAGCTTTAAGCTAGACTTTGAGAAATCAAATAAATTTTTCAATTCTTTTAATCTATTGGCTTTGATGATAATATCACTAGCTGGCGAAAAACTTCCAATATTTTCAATTATAGAAATTCCTGCATCGCTTTGTTTTAATGCTCCTGCATCATTTAAGCCATCGCCAAACATTGCTACTACTTCGCCTTGTTTTTGCAACTCAAGTATTCTTTGTTTTTTATCGAAAGGTGTTTGGTTAAATTTCATTTCTAGGTCTGCTCCTATTTCTAGCTGTAATTTTTCCTTTTCATATGCTTCATCGCCACTTAAAATTAATATCTTGAATTGTTTTTTTAAACTATTTATGACTTCAAAAATTCCTTCTCTATACTTGTTATGAAAAATAAACACACCTTGATATATTCCTGAAATAGCCAAATAAACTTTTGGAGTTTCACTTTCAGATTTTTCTAAATGAATATTTTTTTCTTTTAAAAAGTTATAAGAACCCAAAATATATTCTTTGTTTTCTACTTTGGCTTTTAATCCTTTTCCTACTATTTCTTCAAAATAACTTATTTTTTCTTTGGAATTATAGTTGTCATAATTTACTGCAAGCATTTTACTTAATGGATGTGTTGAATCTTGACAAATGTTTTTTAAAATACCGAAATCTATAATGGATTGAGATTCCTGCCTGCGAAGAAATGACGAACTTTGTATAAACTCAACACTAGCTTTCGATGAGTTAGTCAAGGTTCCTGTTTTATCAAATACGATGGTAGTAATTCTGGTTAGTTTTTCTATGACATTGGTGTTTTTAAAGAAAATATCTTTTTTGCCTAAAAAACGAATAGCGTGCCCAAATGTAAAAGGTGCAGACAATGCCAAAGCACAAGGGCAAGCAACAATTAAAACTGCCGTAAAAACATTTATTGCCATTGCCCAGTTGGTAGAAAAACCCCAAATAAAAGCAGAAACAAAAGCAATAATTAATACTCCATAAGTAAATTTTTGACTAATTTGATCTATGGTGTTTAGTAGTTTTTGATGAGAAAGATTATTATCGTCTCTTTCGTTCCAAAGTTTTATAAGATAACTATTAGAAACTTCTTTAGTTAATTTTATTCTGGCACTTGAACCTAAAACTTGTCCACCAGCAAATATATTTTCATTGTTTTTTAAAACCACAGGAGCAGATTCTCCTGTTACAAAACTATAATCTACGCCTACATTATCGCTTAGTAATATTCCATCTGCGGGAACTACTTCTCCGTTTCTTATTATAGCAATATCTCCTACTTCAATTTCTTCTAGAGTTTTAAAAACTTGTTTATTTCCTTTTTCAAGTTTAAAAGCCAAAGGAAAAAAAGACTTAAAATCTCTATCAAATGAAAGTGCATTATAGGTTTTGTCTTGAAACCATTTTCCTATAAGTAAAAAGAAAACCAAGCCTGCCAAAGAATCGAAATATCCATGATTTCCGTATGCAAATACATCTATAGAACTTCTTAAAAACAAAGTTACAATACCAATAGCAATAGGAACATCGATATTTAAAAATTTAGACCTTATACTTTTAAAAGCAGAAATAAAATAATCTCTAGCGCTATAAAAAACTACTGGCAAAGCAAATATGAACGAAATATATCTAAATAGCTTTTCAAATTCTGGTGTTATTTCATTTAAAGTATCTAAATATTCTGGAAAACTAGATAGCATAATGTTTCCAAAACTAAAGCCTGCTACACCTATTTTAAAAAGTAAACTTTGAGCAGATTTAGTTTTCTGAGTGTCTTGCTTTTTGTTTTCGATACTGTTTACCAAATCTGGCGTGTAACCAATTTTGTCTAGAAGTGTTAAAAGTTCTTTTAAATTAATTTGCTCTTCTTTAAAAACTATTGAAGCTTGCTTTTTTACAAAGTCTACACGACATTGAATAATTCCTTCGGAAAGTTTATGCAAATTTTCTAATAACCAAATACAAGAACTACAATGTATGCTTGGAAGATAAATTTTTATTCTACTGGTTTTTCCGTCTGTAAATTCGTAAATTTCTTCTTTTACTTGTTGGTTATCTACAAAGTCATAATTTACGCTTGAGACATTTTTTTTAGATACGCCGGGTGTTTGTTCTATATTGTAATAGTTTTCTAAACCTTGTTCGTTTAGTATTTGGTAGACGGTTTTACAACCCGAGCAACAAAAATTTTTATCTTCAAAAATAATTTTGTCACTCAAGCATTTTTCGCCACAATGTATACAATTTAGATTCATTTATTTTATTAAAAACACAAAGGTAGTTTTAAGATTTGACAGAAAATATGCGAAATGTCACAAAATGGAATTTTTAGCAAATAATTGATGCTTTAATCTATAAAAAAAGCTTTAATTTATGTAATTTTGTGTTAGAAGATTTTGTTATGAAACCCAATGAAGATTTATCTTACGAATGCGCAAATTGTAGTCATCCTGGAAGTGAAAGCTGCCCTTTGAATATTGAAAGTAAAACAGCTTTTTCTGATTCAAAAAAGAATACACTTATTAAGAAAGGAGATGTTATTTTTAAAGAAAATGGAAATCCTACAGGAGTTTATGTTATATATGATGGTAAAGTAAAAATTTCTAAGCTTGGAGAAGAAGGCAAAGAACAAATTATGCGTTTTGCAAAAAGTGGAGATTTTATTGGTTACAGATCTGTTATAGGCGAAGAAACTTATCACGCTACCGCAACAGCTTTAAACGATGTAAGACTTTGTCAAATTCCAAAAGAAGACTTTTATGGCGTTTTGCGGTGCAATGCAGAATTAATGCAAAACTTATTGAAAATTTTAGCAGAAGATCTTAAAAATGCTGAAGAAAGAATATTATCAATATCTCAAAAATCTGTAAAAGAAAGAATAGCTGAAACGCTCATATTGCTTCATCATAAGTTTGGTACTAAAGCAAACGAATCTATAGATGTAAAACTTTCTCGAAAAGATATAAGTAATATAGCAGGTGCTACTATTGAAACCACAATACGAACATTATCAGAGTTTAAAAAACATGGCTTTATAGAATTTGATGGTAAACAAATAATAGTAAAAAGTATTCCTAAGCTCATTAACTTAGCAAACATCCATTAAAAACTGGTCCCATAGCTCAACTGAATAGAGTATCGGATTTCGGCTCCGACGGTTGCAGGTTTGAATCCTGCTGGGATCACTTTTTTATGTAATTGATATTTTTTTTGCTGTAGCTAAAAACTATTTTTCTTAAAATTTTCTATTTATAATCATCTGAGCTATTTCAAATAGATTTTTCTTAGCATTTGGATCTACAATTTCCAATTCATTTAAGAATATAATTGCTTTATCAAAATAAGTTTTAGATAAATCTTTGCAATATTGCATAGCTCCTGTTTCTATATATAAATTTGTTACGGCTTTTATTTTCGCATCATCATCATTTGAAGTGGCAATCCATTTTTCCAAAGCTGTTTTTTGTTCTGATGTGCCTTTTTGCAATGCAGAAATCAAGAGTAAGGTTTTTTTATTATTCAAAATATCTCCACCTATTTTTTTTCCTACTTTGGTATCTCCAAAAGTGTCTAAATAATCGTCTTGTATTTGAAAAGACAAGCCAATATTTCTACCAAATTCGTAAATTTTATTTTGTTGTAGCTCTGTTGCTCCTGCTATAATAGCACCCAATTTTAAACTACAACCTAAAAGTACTGCAGTTTTCAATTCAATCATTTTAAGATATTCTTCTTGCTTTACATCGTTTCTGTCTTCAAAATCTACATCAAATTGTTGTCCTTCATATAATTCTATAGAAGTTTGAATCATTAAATTGTATAAATCTCGCTGTACTTCACCATCAATTTCAGATGCAAGCTTTAAGGCTAAAACCATCATTAAATCACCAGATAATATTCCTGCATTTATTCCATATTTTTTATGCACTGTAGGCTTTCCTCTTCTTAAATCAGAATTGTCCATAATATCATCATGTAATAAAGTAAAGTTATGAAACAACTCTAAACCATAGGCTGGTAAAAGTACTTTGTTTATATCGCCATTAAACAATTCACAAGAAAGTAAAGCTAGTAAAGGACGTATTCTTTTTCCGCCAGATTCCATTGTATACATTAATGGCTCGTATAATCCTGCGGGTTTTTTATCGAAGTATCTTTTACTGAATGTTTCAAAATTTGTGGAAATAAGTAAGGCTAAATCTTTCATAGCACAAAACTAAACAAACTATAAAGTAAGCAATAATTTTAGTTAGTTTTTTTCTAAAGATTTTAATATTTCAATTACATAATCAACTTCTTTTTTAGTATTGTAATGCGAAAATGAGAAGCGAATGGATTGTCTATTTTCTGGTATACCAATAGCAGAAATCACGTGAGAGCCTTTATTTGCACCAGAAGAACAAGCACTTCCGCCAGAAACGGCAATTCCTTTTATGTCTAAATTAAATAAAAACATGTCTGTATGAAATCTTTCAGGAAATGAGACACTTAATACTGTGTACAAACAATTTTCTTGATCGCCATTAAAGCTTATTCCATCAATTTCTGCTGTGAGCTGAGTTTTAAAATATTTTTTTATATCTTCAATTTGAGTTCGCCAAGTTTGCATGTTTTCAATACTAACTTGCAGTGCTTTTTCCATAGCAATTATACTCAAAAGATTTTCTGTGCCAGAACGCAAATTTCTTTCTTGTCCTCCTCCTTGTATCAACGCATCAACTTTTACATTTTGCTTCATATACAAAAAACCTACACCTTTTGGGCCGTGAAATTTATGTGCCGAACCAGATATAAAATCTACTTCTATATCTTTTACATCAAAAGGGTAATGCGCAATAGTTTGAACGGTGTCACTATGAAAAAGTGCATTGTTTACTTTACAAATTGAACCAATTTTTTTTATGTCTGCTATGGTTCCAATTTCGTTATTTGCGTGCATTATAGAAACTAGCACTTTGCCTTCTAGTCTTTCTAAAAGTGAGCTTAAATCGTTAATTTTTAAATGACCAAGTTTGTTTACTTTTAAAATATGCAATTCTACATCTTGCTTGTTACAAATTTCTTCAGCTGTATTTAGAACACATTTATGTTCTATTTCTGATATTACAATATGCTTAATATTATGCTTTTGAATACCCATTTTAAGCACCATATTATTGCTTTCTGTACCACAAGAAGTAAATATTATTTCTAAGGGTGAAGCATTTAAATACTTTGCAATAGTTTTACGAGCCTGCTCTATTGCAGCTCTAGATTTTCTACCAAAACTATGAGAAGAAGAAGGGTTTCCAAACATATTTATAGCTGTTTGGTGCATTAACGCTATTACTTCATTGTGCAAAGGAGTTGTAGCGGCGTTGTCAAAATATACATTCATTAAAAATACTTTAAAAGATATTTATTTACCAATTCTTACATGACCATTTAATTGAAGAATATCATCTAAATCAAAATTACGTTCAAATTCATAAGTCACTTTATTTTCTTCTTCAAAATCTACATAAATAATTTTCCCTGTTTCACAATCTGCTACAGAATTAATTTTATACAAATTTAAAGCAGATACTAAATATGCAGCAGTAGCGTCCTTTGATTTTATTGCTTTTGCTATCACATCTTTACTTACAAATTCAATGTCAAATTTATAAGATTTTTCAAATTCAGATTGAGAAATTATTTTTTGATTCAAGTAACGTTTATCCACTAAAAGTGTTTTTTCTTGAAGAGGTTTACATCTACCCATATAATATTTCTGCATTTTATCTCTTACTTTTTCTGGTGTTTTCTCAATGATTTTTTCGTCTTTTATTATTTGAACCACATCTTGCAATTGAACCAACAAATGCCCTAATCTATAAATTATTTCTTCCTCATTTGCCTCATAACCTTCGTTATCCAAACTAACATAAGCAAGTGTATTGGTAATATATGTAGCCATTTCATCATATCCACCATTTACTAAACAAAGAGCTTTTACTGGCTTTCCAAAACCTTTTTGTTTTAAGTTTTTTATATAAACAAAAGATTTGTCTCTGTCTCTAGACATTAGCTCAAAAGTATCTGTGTTTATTATTTTCGCCTTAGTTATTGTCCAAATAGAATCTACAGCCTCTATTAGTGCTTTGTTTATTTTATCATTTTTTGTTAAAACAAAATAAGTTTCTGATTTAAAAAAGCGTGAAAAGCTAGAAATACCAGTGGTTTTTGGAGTAAACTGTGCATTTAATTGCAAAGTAGTTATAAAAAAAACAAGTAGTAGAAGTTTTGAAAAAGTATTCATAATTATTAAAAAAATTAGTTTAAATAAACCTGCACAAACTATACCAACAAAGCATAAATTTAAAGGCGATGCAAAATTACTAAATAAGTTATAAACTATTATGCAAAACTTATTTAGTGAAAAATAAACAAAAGCTTAACTTTGCGCCACCATGCACGAAAAAATAATAATACTAGATTTTGGTTCTCAATATACACAGCTTATTGCTCGTAGAGTTAGAGAATTAAATATTTATTGCGAGATAGTTCCTTACAATAAGATACCTGAACTTACAGATAATATAAAGGCAGTAATTTTATCTGGAAGCCCATTTTCTGTACTTCAAAAAGAAGCTTTACAGGTAGATGTTCAAAAAATAGTAGACAAAAAACCTGTTTTAGCAGTTTGCTATGGAGCACAGTACGTAGCACAAAATTTTGGTGGCAAAGTTGCTAAAAGTGACAAAAGAGAATATGGAAGAGCAAACATAAATATTTTAAAAGAAGATCCATTTTTTGAAGATATTAAAACTGGCAGCCAAGTTTGGATGAGCCATGCAGATACAATAATGGAACTTTCAAACAAATTTGAAATTCTAGCAAATACAGAAGCAATAGATGTAGCTGCTTACAAAGCCAAAGAAGGCGCTTTTAACAATGCTTTATATGCCTTACAGTTTCACCCAGAAGTAACACACAGTACTGATGGATTAAAAATGGTAGGCAACTTTTTATTAAATATTTGTAATTGCAAAGGCGACTGGACACCAGAATCTTTTATTGAAGAAACAGTAGAAAAACTTCAAACACAATTGGGAGATGAAAAAGTAATTCTTGGCTTATCTGGTGGTGTAGATTCTTCTGTAGCGGCGGCACTATTACATAAAGCAATTGGCAAAAACTTATTTTGCATATTTGTAGACAATGGTTTATTGCGCAAAAATGAATTTGAAGAAGTACTCGAAGATTATAAAGGTCTTGGACTAAACGTAAAAGGAGTTGATGCTAAAGATTTATTTTTAGATGCTTTAAAAGGAGAAGCAGATCCAGAAGGCAAAAGAAAAATAATTGGAAAAGTTTTTATTGATGTTTTTGTAGCAGAAGCAGAAAAAGTAGGCGGTGCAAAATGGCTGGCACAAGGAACAATTTATCCCGATGTAATTGAATCGGTTTCTGTACACGGGCCCTCTGTGACTATAAAATCTCATCATAATGTAGGTGGCTTACCTGCAAAGTTAGGTTTAAAAATAGTAGAACCTCTCCGCTCTTTATTTAAAGATGAAGTAAGAATTATTGGAGCAAAAATTGGTGTTCCAAAAGACATTGTAAATAGACATCCTTTTCCTGGGCCTGGCTTGGGTATAAGAGTAATGGGTGATATTACTCCAGAAAAAGTTCGCATATTACAAGAAGCAGATTATATTTATATAAGCAACTTAAAAAAGCATAACCTATATGATCAAATTTGGCAAGCTGGAACTATTTTACTAAACCAAAGTAGTGTAGGTGTAATGGGAGATGAAAGAACTTATGAAAAAGTTGTAGCATTACGTGCTGTTCATTCTAAAGATGGCATGACGGCAGACTGGGTACATATTCCTTATGATTTTTTAGCAAAAGTGTCTAACGAAATTATTAATAACGTAAAAGGAATAAACAGAGTTGTATATGATATAAGCTCTAAACCACCTGCAACAATAGAATGGGAATAATTTTTGAAACAGAATTGAATTATGACAAATTGGACTAAATATATTTTATTTATACTTATTATAGCTGGAATAGCCTCTTGCAAAGTAAAAAAAGCCGCAACAGACAGCAATATCATAATTATAGATGACAATACAAATAATGTATCTATAAAAGATGACACTATAGTTAATAAGCCTTTAGATTTAAAACCAGACACAATTATAATAATTGAGCCAAGTTTAAATTTAAAAGACGAATATAATGTAGTACTAATATTACCATTATTGGCAGACTCTATTTTTTCAAATTGGTCAGACCATACTGAAGAAGATTTAAAAGACTTTAATATTCCAAAAAAATCTCAAGAAGCTTTAACTTTTTTAGAAGGCGCAATGTTGGCTTTGCAAAACCTAGAACTAGAAAGTAAAATAAATATAGAAGTATATGACAACGAATACTCTTATGCTCAAACAAATTTTATACTAAACAAGCTAGAAACAAAAAATGTAGACTTGATAATTGGTCCAATAAAACGACAAAACATTCAACTGGTTTCAAACTTTGCCAAAAAGAAAGATATTTTAATGCTTTCACCGTTTTCTCCTTCAAAATCTGCAGGAAGCAAACATTATAAATACATAATGTCCGAACCTACTATTGATGTACATTTCAAAACAATTTCACAATTTATTTCCGATAGTATAGCCCAAAGTTCTGTAAAATTATTTTACCCAGACACCGATTTTGGAATAGAAAACGCCTACAAACTACAAAGCATTATACAAGCAATGAATGATACCTTGCCTTTGTCAAAATCTATACAATACGCTATGGTAGAAGTTGCCTCAAAAACCAATGACAGGCGTAACTTTAAAATTGAAGATTTTTTAGATACTGGTATAGATAATTCTATAATAATAATTTCATTTAACGAAGGTTTTGTGCATAGTATGCTTACGAGTCTTCATCAGCAATTAAAAAGTTATGACATTACAGTTTTTGGAATGCCAAACTGGAAAGAATCTGAAAGTTTAAGATTAGATTATTTCGAAAGCTTAAATGTTCACTACACAGATTCTAAATGGATAGATACCGAAGAAACTAATACTTCAAATTTCATAAAAGATTTTAAAGAAGAATACAAAGCACATCCATCAGAATCAGCTTATTTAGGCTACGATTTATTCAATTGTTTTCCGCTTTGGTTAGATAAATATGGACTTGATCTTGATAAAAACATTTTTAAAGAACGCTACGAAGGTTTATTAAATACTTATCATTTTACGCCTTTAGATTATACTATAGATTCTACAGAAACACTTTCACCTAGAATTGAAAATACAAATCTTCATATTATTGAATACAAAAACTACGAATTAAACTTAATTAAATGAAACTATTAATTGCTTTAACGCTTTGCTGTTTTTTGAATATTATTAATGCTCAAAAAA
Source organism: uncultured Bacteroidota bacterium (assembly GCA_937139485.1). Lineage (GTDB taxonomy): Bacteria > Bacteroidota > Bacteroidia > Chitinophagales > UBA8649 > CAKZQD01. The sequence goes on from CAKZQD010000197.1 coordinate 18,538, forward strand.
ACATCAGCTTTTTAGGCAATTTACAATATTCAGAAAAAATTAATGACATTTGGGGCTATTCAGATAATTTGGGAAACGAATATGCTTTAGTAGGAAGTACAACAGGCACATCTATTGTAAACGTTACAAACCCAAACTTACCCGAAGCTTTATTTTTTATTCCCGGAGACACAAGCATTTGGCGAGATTTGAAAACCTATAACAATTTTGCCTACGTTACCAATGAAGAAAGTGGCGGCTTGCTCATTATAGACTTAAATAATTTACCAAACAATATAGATTTTCAATACTGGAAAGTTGATACATTAGGCTTTGAAACAGCACACAACATATTTATAGACGAAAACGGAATAGCATATTTGTTTGGTAGCAATATAAAAAATCAAGGAGCTTTAATGCTAGATTTAAATGTCGCCAATAAATATGAACCGCCACTTATTGGTATTTATGACGATAGATATGTACACGATGGTTTTGTAAGAGACAATGTAATGTGGACAGCAGAAGTATTTGATGGCGATTTTTCTGTTGTAGATATTACCAACAAACAAAATCCAATAGTTTTAGCAAGACAAAAAACTTCATCTAGCTTTACGCATCAATGTTGGCTAAGTGACGATAATAACTACCTCATTACCAATGATGAACGAAGTGGTGCATACATAGATATTTATGACGTTTCAGACTTAAACAATATAAAATTACTAGACAAATATCGTTCTTCACCAGATGACAGTTTAATTCCTCATAATAATTTTTTCATAGGAAACGATTACTTCTTCACCTCATATTATAGAGATGGAATAACACTAGTAGATGCTACAAAAAAGGATAATATTGTAGAAGTTGGAAATTACGACACCTCTCCTTTTTCTGCTGCAGATGGTTTTGAAGGTTGCTGGGGCGTTTATCCATATTTACCAAGCGGAAACATATTAGCTTCAGACAGAGAAGAAGGTCTTTTTATACTAAAACCAGAATTTACAAGAGCCTGCTATTTAGAAGGCGACATTAGAGACACTACTACAAATTCACCTTTAAAAGGAATTCGTGTAGAAATAATGGGAACAGACTATATTAAAGAATCAAATTTTGATGGTTCTTACAGAACAGGCGTTCCAGATTCTGGTGTTTATGATATTCGGTTTTCCAGACCATTTTGCAAAACCGTAATTGTTTCTGGAGTAACACTATTAGAAGCACAAGTTTTTGATTTAGACATAGAAACAAATTGTGATTTTCCACTTGAAATACAAAGTACAGAAGACAAAAGCCTAGTCCATATTTCTCCAAATCCGTTTAATGAAAATTTAAAAATGAGCTTTAAAAGTGCTGAAAAATTACAAAAAATTACGGTTACCAACATTAATGGTTCTTTAATAAAAGAAATTGTTATAAATGAATACAAAGGAGAAGTTAACTTTATAAATAATTGGAAATCAGGTATTTATTTTTTAAAATGTCAATTTGAAAGCTTTTCAAGAGTAGAAAAAATACAAAAAATAAACTAGTTTTTTTTGGTCATATTATATATAGCATTTTAAAATGAAAAAAAGCCTAAAAAATATTTGAAATAAAGGTATATTTGCGCCTCAAAATTTTTAAATTAAAAATATAATGCAAGCAAAAGGATTTATTAAATTTATTATAGCAGGACTCTTGATATTCGCAATATATCAATTAAGTTTTACTTTTTTAGATGCAAATTTTAAGAACAAAGCAGAAGCTTATGGAATTGAAAAAGCAGCAGGATTTGAAGGAGCAGAAGCTAACTTTAAAGAAAAACAAGAAACTAAAAACTATTTAGATTCTATAAAAAATGAAACTGTTGTAAACCTTGGTTTTACAGAACTTACTTATAAAGACATAAGTGACAATGCTTTAAAACTAGGATTAGATTTAAAAGGTGGAATTAGTTTATTGGTAGAAATAGACAATGCAGATTTATTAAGAAAACTATCTCACGAAAGTGAAGACGAAGCTTTTAACGCTGCCTTGGTAAAAACTGTAGACGAACAAAAAAACAGTACTGATGGTTTTGTAGATGCATTTGCAAAAAATTACAACACAGTAAGTAATGGTTCTAATTTGGCAGCTATTTTTGCACCTTATGAAGAATATAAAGGAAAAATAGATTGGAAAGACAATAACGAAAAAGTTATCAAAGAACTTAAAGAAGTTATTAGATCTAAATGGGATGAAACACAAAATGTTTTAAGTACAAGAATAGATGAATTTAGTGTTTCTAATACTTTTATTTCTAAACCAGATGAAAAAGGAAGAATTTTTATAGAATTGCCTGGAGCTGATGATATAGAAAGAATTGAAAAAATAATTAGAACTTCAGCATTATTAGAATTTTACAAAGTTTATACTGTAAAAGATGTTGATCCTATTTTAGCTAAAATTAATGATGTTGTAAGAACAAAATTAGGCTTAGATGAAGAAGTAGTAAATGAAGCTGCAATAGAACAAGATACTGTACAAGCAGTAAACGAAGATATTGTTAATGACGATATTAATAGTGATAGCTCTGAACTTGGTTCTTTAGAAGGTTTAGAAACTCCAGGTACAGATCCTCTTGGAGATGACTCTATTTCAAACAAAGCAAATCCTCTATTTGAAGTTCTACAACCAAACTATGTACAAAGAGATGGTCAATTTTTCTTAGGAGAAGGACCAGTAATTGGTTATGCTGTAAGAAGAAACAAAGCAACTATTGACGAATACTTTGCAATGGAAGAAGTGAAAGCTTTATTTCCAAGAGATTTAGTATTTATGTGGAGTGCAAAAGCACAAAAAAATGAAGATGGTACAGAAGGAGATGTTTACCTTTTATATGCTGTTAAGAAAACTAATGGAAGAGCTTATTTAAATGGCGATGTAATTGTAGATGCATTTAACTCTAAAGATCAACTAGGAAGAGATGTAGTAAGCATGAGTATGAATGCGAACGGTGCTAAAATTTGGGCAGACTTAACAAGAGAAACAAATCCTACAGGAGATCAAAATGCTGGAGAAAGTATAGCAATTGTTTTAGACAATAAGATATTTTCTGCTCCAAGATCAAATGGAGAAATTACAGGTGGTAGTTCTCAAATTACTGGAATGGACGGTTTAGATGAAGCAAAAGATTTAGCAACAATCTTAAAGTCTGGTAAATTAGAAGCTAAAATAAATATTCCTCAAAAAGCGGTAGTTGGTGCATCTATGGGTAAAGCAGCTATCAAATCTGGTTTAACAGCTTTAGCAATAGGTTTATTATTGGTAATATTATTTATGTTTTTATACTATAGCGGTGCAGGTTTTATAGCAAACACAGCACTTGTAGTAAACTTAGTACTAATAATGGGTGCTTTAACGAGTTTAAAAGCAGCATTAACACTACCAGGTATGGCTGGTATAGTACTTACTATAGGTATGGCAGTAGATGCCAATGTAATTATTTTTGAAAGAATAAGAGAAGAGTTAAGAAAAGGAAAAGGATTAAAATTAGCTATTTCTGATGGTTTTAAATATTCTTATTCTGCAATTATTGATGCCAATGTTACTACATTAATTGCAGGTACTATATTGTATTCATTTGGTGCTGGTCCAGTAAAAGGATTTGCTATTGTATTAATTATTGGTATAGTTGCTTCATTTATTTCTGCAGTATTTTTATCTAGGTTAATTTTTGATTACCTAATGAATAAAGATAAAAATGTAGGTTTTTCTAGTGGATGGTCAGAAAACGTTTTAACAAACACAAACTATGACTTTTTAGGAAAACGTAAAATTGCTTATATAATATCTAGTGTTATTATTATTGCAGGTTTGGTTTCTATTTTTACAACTGGTTTTGAATTAGGAGTAGATTTTAAAGGAGGAAGATCTTATGTTGTAGCATTTGATAAAGATGTTTCTACAGATGCAATAAGAGAAAAACTTTCTACTGTATTTATTGAAGATGGAAAGAAAAACGAAGCAGTAGTAAAACGTTTTGATGTAGATTCTAAAGTGCAAATAACAACAGCATACAAAATAGATGATGCAAGTAAAGAAATAGACAGCGTAATAATAGATAAATTACATAGTGGCTTAGCAGAGTTTTATAATGATGCCCCAAATAGAGACGATTTTTTAAGTACTAATATTTTACAAGCAAACAAAGTTGATACAACTATTGCAGACGATATTAAAACAAGTGCTTTTGAAGCAGGACTTCTAGGAGCTTTATTAATTTTCTTATATATACTATTTAGATTTAGAAAATGGCAATATGGTGCTGGAGCAATTGTTGCTGTAGTTCACGATATTTTAATTATTTTATCTATATTCTCTATATTTAAGCATATCATGCCTTTCTCTTTAGAGATAGAACAAAAATTTATTGCAGCAATATTAACTATTATAGGATACTCAATAAATGATACCGTAGTTGTATTTGATAGAATAAGAGAATATTTAACTGAATTTCCTTCTAAAGAGTTTAAAGGCAATGTAAATAGTGCCATAAACGGAACCATAAGTAGAACATTAATGACATCTTTGACAACACTATTTGTTGTAGCAATACTTTTCTTATTTGGAGGTACTGCAATTAAAGGTTTTGCTTTTGCATTATTGGTAGGAGTATTTGTTGGTACATATTCTTCTATTTTTATAGCATCTTCTATTTTAGTAGATACTTGGAAAGTTCAAAAGAAATTATCAAAGAAAAAATAATTTTTATAAAATTGTAAGAGATTATAAAAGCTGCTGTTTTTTTTGAAAATAGCAGCTTTTATTTTATATATTTGTAATGAAAAAAAAGGGAACTCACTAGAATAATAAAAATATGTCAAACCCAATTAACGAAGTACTCAACGAATTATTGAAAGGAACCGATGCAGAAGGTGCAGTAATTGTAAGTTCTGATGGACTTTCAATAGCTTCTCAATTAAGAGCTGGAAGAGATGAAGATAGAATTGCAGCAATGTCTGCAACAATACTTTCTCTAGGAGAAAAATTTGCTAGCGAACTAGAAAGAGGTACATTAGACCAATTATATGTTCAAGGATCTGAGGGTTATGTTTTATTTAGAGGTATTAGCGATCTAGCTGTTCTTGGTTTAATTGTATCTAACGAAACAAGATTGGGAATGTTATTTCTTCAAATGAAAAATGCCGCAGAAAAAATCGAAAAATTACTATAAAATAGTTTTATAAAATATTCTTAAAGCCTTGATGAAAATCAAGGCTTTTATGTTTTTAAAAGCTTTAAACAATTAATCAACTGTTAATGTTAAAAGTTAATTTTCATTAATTTTTTGTTGTACTTTTGCATTGCGAAATTTTAATGAATTTAGTGATTCAGAAAATATAAAAATACACCAGTATGCAACAAAACAAATTACTTACACTTTTATTTATTCTTTTAGGCTTTACGGCTTGGTCTCAAAACAGTACCATATCTGGAACAGTTGTAGATGCAAAAACTTTAAAACCTATTGCTGATGCAGCAGTAATAATAGAAGGAAAAGAACCAGTAAAAAGTAATTCTTTAGGAAACTTTCAAATGTGGAATTTACCTTTTGGAGAATATACTCTAAAAGTAACAAAAGAAAACCATGCTACTTTTTACCAACAAATAGTTTTAGATAGCGACTATAAATATGTAAGAGTTAGAATGGGAGAAATTTCTAGCGTTAGTGGTGTAAGCACTTCTAACGTAGAAAATAATTCTGAAGATGTAAAAATTGTAAAAGAAACAATTATCATTAGAGATACTGTTTTTGTAGAAAAAATTGTAGAAAAAACAAATAACAACAAGCAAACAGAAAGCAATAATGTAACAAAAGCAATAACTACACCTAGTGCAGAAGACACTACTAAAAAAAATAACGCACCAGTTATTGAAATACCAATTATAGATTTAGATGAATTAGATGACAATATAGACGAAACAGGAAACAATGACAATATTTCGGCAGTTCTAACAGCATCAAGAGATCCATTTTATAATACAGCAGCATACACACTTGGCGCATACAGATTTAGATTAAGAGGTTTAGACAACGCCAATGGAAAATTATTCATGAACAATATAGAAATGAATGATTTAGGCATAGGAAGACCATCTTGGACACAATGGGGCGGACTAAATGATGTATTAAGAAATAGAACAAACGCTTATGGTTTAGACAAAAGCAACTTCACTTTTGGAGGCTTAGCAGGTGCTTCAAACATAGATTTAAGAGCATCTAAGCAAAGAAAACAATTTAAAGTTTCTTACGCCTTTTCAAATAGATCTTATATGCACAGGCTTATGGGAACATATTCATCTGGTATAATGAAAGGCGGATGGGCCGTATCTGTATCTGGATCTTGGAGATATGCAAATAATGATGCTATTTCTGAAAAAATAAGATTTAACCAAGTTGGAACAACTTATGACGCATTCTCTTTTTTTGCAGGAGTAGATAAAAAATTTGGAGAAAATCATTTACTTTCTTTAGTAGTTTTTGGTGCCAAAAATAAAAGAGGTAAAAACGGTGTAGCTACACAAGAAGTAATGGATTTGGCAGGTACAAACTATTACAACCCAAACTGGGGCTGGCAAACAGAGCCAAATGGCAAAAAATATAAACGAAATGCAAGAGTAGGTAATCTATTTATTCCTACAGCAATACTATCTCACGAATGGAAATTGAAAAACAATTCTAGTTTAAAAACTTCTGTTTCTTACAGAAAAGGTATAAATGGAGGCTCTGCCCTAGACTGGAGAAATGCCCCAGACCCTAGACCAGATTATTACAGAAATATGCCTAGCTATGCTGCAATAGCAAATGGCGCTGATGCAGCAGATGATGTAAATGCTGTAATAAAAAACAATCCAGATTTATTGCAATTAAATTGGGATAGACTATACGAAGCAAATGCACTATCTACCGCAACAGTTGAAAATGCAAATGGAGGAAACGATACCGCCGATTATAACATCGCAAAATATTTAGTATCTGAAAGAAGATACGACCCTACTGTCATTAACTTTAGTTCTATTTATGAAAAAATAGTAAGCGATGCAGTAAAATTTAATTTAGGATTTAATTATGCCAACCAAACTACGCACAACTACCAAGTAGTTAAAGACCTTTTAGGTGCAGAATACCATTTAGATTTAAATCAATTTGCAGAAAGAGATTTCCCAGGCAATGATTCTATTGTTCAAAATGACTTAGATAATCCTAATAGACTAGTAAGCGTTGGTGATAAGTACGGCTACAACTATTCAAATCATATTAGAAAAATTGGTGCTTGGGGACAAACAGAATTAACATTTAAAAAAGTTGATTTCTTCTTGGCAAATGAAGTTACATTTACCAATTTTTGGAGAGAAGGACACGTTAGAGGTGGTTTATTCCCTAACAATTCAAAAGGAAATTCAGAAATTCAGAAATTTGTAAACTTTGGAATAAAATCTGGAATTACATATAAAATAAACGGTAGAAACTACATATTTGGTAACGCTAGCTATGGTACAAGAGCACCATTTATTAGAAATTCGATGCTTTCGCCAAGAACTAGAAACGATTTTATAGCAGATTTAAAAAGTCAAACACTTTATTCTGGAGAAATAGGATACTTATTAAAATCTCCAAAAATTAAAGTAAGATTACAAGCCTATGCAGCCGTTATAGAAAACCAAACTTCAAATAGAGGTGTATATTTTGACCAAAGTAGAACATTTGGTACTTGGGTACTAACAGGTATCAATACAAGAAATATTGGTTTTGAAGCAGCAGCAACTTTCGAACCATTAGCAGGCTTTACTATTACACCCGCAGTTGCTTGGGGCGACCACACCTATACTTCTAGACCAAATGCTACTTTAATAGAAGACAACTCTAATGAACCAGTTTTTGAAGACAAAACAGTTTACTTCAAAGGTTTACATTTGGCAAGTGGTCCACAAGCTGCATACTCGCTAGGTTTAGGATATAGAACACCATCTTACTGGTTTTTCAATTTAAACTTTAGCTTCTTCGATAAAATATATATTGAACCTAGCCCAGTAAGAAGAATTGATGAAGCCATAGACAATGTACCTTCAGACTCTGAACTTTGGGAAAACATTTTGAGCCAAAAAAGAATGCCAGGTCAGTTTGTAATGGACGCTTCTATTGGAAAAAGCTGGCAACTAAACCAAACATTTAAAAAATTAAAGAAAAGACAATACTTAAACTTTAATCTAAATGTAAGTAACCTAACAAATAATACTAAATTTGTAACTGGTGGTTTTGAACAATCAAGATTTGACTATACAGATAGAGATTTAACAAAATTCCAAGACAGATTATTCTATGCCTATGGCTTAAATTTCTTTGCACAAGTAAGTTATAGATTCTAAAAACAAAAAATTAAAATCAATTAAATTAAAATATTATGAAAAAAATTATTTTAAATATATTTCTAGCAGCCATAACACTATCATTGTTAAACGCCTGTATTAAAGATAAATATGACGGACCCGATACTGGCTGTGTTATAGATAAACCCACAGAAGCTGAACCCATTTCGATAAAAGATTTATTAGATAATTATTCTGGCTTAATAGATTCTGCTCTTTATATAGAAGGAACTGTAATAGCCGATGACGAATCTGGAAATACATATAAAAAACTAATAGTACAAGATTCTACTGCAGGAATAGCTATTAATATAGATAGAAATCAATTTTATGCCACCTACCCAATAGGAAGAAATGTATATGTAAAATTAGAAGATTTATACATAGATTTTTATGGCGAAATACAAGGCAATGCCGCTGGCGATAGAATTTTGAATGCCAAAATAGATGAGCATATTAAAAGAGGTGCTTGCTTTCAAGAAAAAAGTCCAGAAATTGTAGCATTGAGCGACTTAGGCCCTTCTTATGTAAATAAGTTAGTAACTATACTAGGTGTAGAATTTGAAAACGCCCCAGCAGGTATTACTTATGCAGACGCAGTAGGACAAACTACAGTAAACTTAACTGTGGTAGACTGTAGCGGAAACGACATATTAGTAAGAACTAGTGGTTTTGCTAAGTTTGCAGGAGACACCGTAGCCACAGGCAATGGTTCTATTACTGGTTATTTTAATATTTTTAATTCAGATTACCAAATTTTTATTAGAGATACAGACGATGTAAATATGACCGAAACAAGATGTGATGGCTCTACCGGAGGCGGTGGCGGAGGAAGCGGCGGTGGCGGCGCTGGTGCCGAATACCATTACAAAGATTTTGATGACAATAGCCTTACTTCTGGAGGGTGGACTAGTTTTCAAGAATCTGGATCTGTAAATTGGGAAGTTGGAAACTTCAATAGCTTTTACTACGGAAATATTTCTAACTATGATTTCAATACAACATCTAATAGTGCATGTGAAGCTTGGTTAATTTCTCCAGCATTAGATTTAAGCACAGCTACTACCCCTGTACTTAACTTTAGAAATGCTTATAAATACAATGGCGATCCTTTAGAATTATTTGTTTCTACAGATTATAGCGGAGGAAACCCAACAGCTGCAACTTGGACAGCTTTAACTTATGTTGCCTCTCCTGGAAATTTTGACTGGACAGACTCTGACAATGTACTTTTAACAGCATATCAAACTGCTGGTACATACATAGCCTTTAAATACACTGGAAGCAATTCTGATGGAAGCAACTGGGAAGTAGACGAAATAAAAGTTGGAGAGTTGCAATAAAAACTCCTATAAACAATACCAAAAAGCACTTACAATTATGTAAGTGCTTTTTTTGTATATAGCACTTTAGACTTGTTTGTTAATACAAATAATACTATAAATAATATCTATTGCAAAATTTACTTGCAAATATTAAAACCTTGATAATATTATATAATTATCTATAAAAGCAGTCTAAAACACAAAACCTAGATTAGCTAAAAACACAATCTTATTCTTAGATTACAACATTGCTTGCCTGCTAAACAATATTTAACTGCCTTCAAATATTTAAGGCTATAAAATAAAGATAGATTTATTTGAATTGCCACTAGATATAATGAAATTAGAATTAGAACTAGATTTATTTGAATGCTCTTCTGGTTGGCATCCCTGCCAAACAGTCTATTGCCAAACAGTCAATAAACACTAAGTTTAATCTTTTTTAGTTTTCGGCAATAATACCAAGCACAGAGAAAATAATATAAGCATTTTACTATCGAATAAAAAAGTTCTAACTCCTTTCAAGAGGAGAACAAAACTCGCAAAACAGCTATCGATAAATAAAGAACATGACACAAACGCCTATTTAAATCAAAAAAATATTAATTTTATAAAGAAATAAATAGCGAAATGTTAAAATTATAGTTTTAAACAAAAAAATAGCATTACTTATACTTTATTTAAACAATAATGCATTATATTACATTCTCATCAAATAATATATATCATGAGTAACCTATCAGAAAACAGAATTAACGGCATAATTAGCGACCCAGACTTAACAACTATGCGCCAAAACGTACAAGATTTTATAGATCTACTACCCAAAAACACTAGTCTTACAGACGAGCAGCGCAGCCGCTTTTCTTCTATAAACGTAGCCAACAAAGTATTTGCAGAAGATGTACTAGAAGAATCTAGCACGCTTGGCACAGAAATATTGCCCGCATTTATAAAACTAGCAGAACTAGAAGCAGACCTAAAAGTGTTTAACCAGCTAGACAGCCTAGAAAACGCCCTAAACAATGCCCTTCAACGCCTACAAGACGCCAAGCGTATAGCCGGGCACGAAGCATTTGGGCAGTCTACCGCCATATACAATGCCGTAAAACTAGCATCAGATGCAGGTATACCAAACGCCAAAGCCGCATACACAAAACTAAAAGTACGCTTCGATGCTCAAGGCAAAAGTGGCGGCAGACCACCAGAAGAATTAACATAAAAAAAATTACACCAACTACAAAACGGAAAGAGCAGATATTTTATCTGCTCTTTTTTTATGCCATTTTTTAAACACTAAAACATATTATAGATAGAATGACTATCCGTTTAAAGGCATAAATAATTAATCGGTTTATACTTTGCGAGTCTTGTTCTTCCCTTGAGGGAAGTAGATGGGTGATTTTTGTCGAAGAATCACCCTCTTATCTCCCTCAA
>CAKZQD010000198.1 GCA_937139485.1 uncultured Bacteroidota bacterium
CAAAGGATTAGAAAATCAAGAAATTGTATTAGAATTTCTTTCTCCTACTGAATTAATTCAAATAGATACAGCTACTACTGATGCAGAAGGGAAATTTACTATGCAAGGAAATCTTAAAGAAAAAGGTTTCTATAGATTAATCAATGATAAGAAGTTTTGGATAATTCTTTTAGAAAATTCTGAAGTAAACATTCTAGTAGATGCTAATGATGAAAAGCTTAGAGATATTACTATTTCTAACTATAAAGATGGTGAAGTTTTTCAAGAGTCAATAAATTTTTTAATATCAAAACAAGAAGCGTATCAAGTAGAAGCGCAAAAAATGCAAGCATCTCAGTATAATCCTACTACAACACCAGAAGACAAAGCGGCTTTCCAAACTAGTTTTGAAGCTTTTCAAAAATATGCTATGGATGAAATAAAAGGAGAGGTTTCTAAAAATGTAGAAGCTCATCCTTTTTCTTCTGTTTATTTATTGTCTTCTTTAAATCCGCAAGATGACGCAGAATTTTTAAAAGAAAAAGTAGCAGATTTAGATGCTAAAATTCCTAATTCTGTTTAGTTAAAAAATATTAAAGATATTTTGGTAAAAATGGAAGAGCAAGAAAAACAACAAGCAGAAGCAGCTGCTCAGGCTCAAGATGTAAGTGATGGCGCTCCTGCACCGGATATTATTATGGCAGATCCAAACGGAAAAGAAATGAAGCTTTCTGACATGAGAGGAAAAGTAGTTTTAGTAGATTTTTGGGCAAGCTGGTGTAAACCTTGTAGAGCAGAAAATCCTAATGTAGTAAGAATGTACCACCAATATAAAAATAAAGGATTTGATATATTTAGTGTATCTTTAGATAAAAACCAAGCAAAATGGGAACAAGCTATAGCAAAAGATGGTTTAGTTTGGAAAAACCATGTAAGTGATTTAAAAGGATGGCAAAATGCAGCTGCACAAGCTTGGGGTGTTTCTTCTATTCCTGCCACATATTTGCTAGATAAAGATGGTATAATTATAGGTCAAAATTTAAGAGGAGCAGCTTTAGAAGCTAAATTGAAAGAAGTACTATAATTTTTTGTAGATAAATAAAATATGAAAAGCTTATTCTTTTGTTAGAATAAGCTTTTTTTTGTAGCCTAATGATGAATATAAAAAATCTAAAAACATCTTCTCTTAATATTATCTTTAGAGCATTAACGCTTGGAGCAAAATTGCTTTTAAGTTTCTTTTTAATTAAGTACATATCTACAGAAGAATTTGGTGCTTATGGTATTATTACCAAAACCTTAACACTAGCAATAGTATTACTTGGTTTAGATTTTTATACATATAGTAGTAGAAATATTTTACAAGGCGATGTAGCATTACAAGGCGATAAAATTAAAGATCAGTTTAGTTTTTATTTATTGAGCTATCTTTTATTTCTACCATTGCTTTCTTTATTGTTTATTTATGAAATTATAGCTTGGGAATATTTTTTATGGTTTTATTTGTTATTAATTTTAGACCACTTTTCTCAGGAATTGTATCGTGTACTTTTGGTTTTTAAAAAGCCTGTAATTGCTTCAGCTTTATTTTTTATAAAAGTAGGTTTTTGGATTTTGCCATTATTCATTCTTTGGATGCTAGGTTTTGATGAACTTAAAAATTTAAGATCTATACTTTTGTTTTGGGCAGTTTTTGAAGTCGTAGCTATTTTATTTGGTTTATACTTTTTTTGGAAGTTACCTTTTAAAATTAACTTTAAAAAGAAAATAGATTGGTCTTGGATTAAAAAAGGAATACTTATTAGTTCGCCTTTTTTTATAGGCACAATAGCATCAAATGTTATTGAATTTGCAGATATTTATATGATAAAAGCACACTTTGGAGATCAAGGAGATTTTCAATATGGTATTTATAGTTTTTTTGTAGGAATGGGAAATATTGTACAAATGTTTGTTCAGTCTGCTATTTTAATTGTTTTTGCACCTAAATTATTAGAAAGTTTTTCTAAAGATAAGCAGAAATATAAAAAGTTGCATAAACAAATGTCTGTTCAAAATATTGGAGCGAGTATTTTTTTAGCTCTTGGAGTATTTATTTTTCTTTTACCATTGGTTAAATACATAGGTAAAATCGAAATTGTAGAAAATTATAATTTGATATTTTTATTAGTAGGCGCAAAGGTTTTGTTTAACTTCTCTATGATTTTTCATTATCATTTATACGCCAGTCACAACGATAAAAGTATTATCGCCACAATGATAATGGCAGCAGTAGCCAATGTTTGTCTTAATTTATTTATGATTCCAATTTATGGAATTTATGGTGCTGCAATGGCAACTTTTATAAGTTTTTTACTCATTTTTATATTAAAGTTTATCTTTGCAAAAAGAAACTTAGTCTTAAATTAATTTTATGAAAATTATTACCATTCTTGGAGCACGTCCACAGTTTATAAAAGCAGGTGCAGTAAGTAGAATTATTGCTCAAAATACAAATATTGAAGAAATAATAGTTCATACAGGTCAGCATTACGATAAAAATATGTCGGACTATTTTTTTAATCAATTAGAAATTCCAAAGCCTAAATATATGTTGAAATTAGGCGGAAGTACGCACGGAGCTATGACAGGAATGATGATGAAAGATTTAGAAGAAATTTTCATTAAAGAAAAACCAGATTTTATAATGGTTTATGGTGATACAAATTCTACAATTGCAGGTGCTTTGGCGGCTTCAAAAATGCATATAAAAGTAGCGCACGTAGAAGCTGGTTTAAGAAGTTTTAATATGAAAATGCCAGAAGAAGTGAATAGAATTTTGACCGATAGAATTAGCAATATTCTTTTTTGCCCTACAGATGCAGCTATTAATAATTTAAATAATGAAGGTTTTGAAGGTTTTGATATTAAAATAGTAAAAAATGGAGACGTAATGCAAGACGCAGCCATTTTTTATGCAGAAAAATCTGAAGAACATTCTACCATAATTAAAACTTTAGGATTGACCAAAGGAGAATTTGTATTAACAACTTGTCACAGAGCAGAAAATACAGACGATGAAAGCAGACTAAGAGGAATATTTACCGCTTTGGACGAAATAAATAAAGACACAAAAGTAGTTTTGCCACTTCACCCAAGAACTAAAAAGTACTTAGCAGAATTTGGTATAGAAACAAATATTACGCTTATCGATCCTGTAGATTATTTTGATATGATAGAGCTTTTGAAAAACTGTAAACTAGTAGCTACAGATAGCGGAGGTTTGCAAAAAGAAGCTTTTTTCTTTCAGAAACCGTGTATTACTATGCGAGACGAAACTGAATGGGTAGAACTTATTGAAGGCGGTTTTAATGTTTTGGCTGGCGCAGATACAAAAAAAATAGTAACAGCTTTTAATAATAGAAATTCATTTTCTACAAACTATGAAAAAGACTTGTATGGACAAGGAAAAGCTAGTGAGAGAATTGTTGAGGAGTTGTTGCAGTTTAAAAACGCTTAATGAGTAGTGTTTTAACACGTAAAGCAAAAGTACTTTTTTTAAGTGTAGGAAATTTTTTAACCACAATTTCTTCTTTATTATTAACTATTGCGCTTACCAGAATTTTTACCATAGGTCAGTATGCAGACTATAAACAAACGCTTTTAGTTTTTTTAATATTTTCTCCAATTTTATTGTTTGGTTTAGATAAATCTATCTATTATTTTTTTGTAAAGAAGGAAACTAACAGAAGAAACGACTATTTGAATATTCAACTGTTTCTGCTTTTTGTAAATATTGTTTACGTTTTATTTTTTGTATTTGGTGGCGATACTTTTTTTAGTATTCAATTTAATAATCCAAAACTAAAAGAACTGCTTTTGCTTTATAGTGTCATTAGTTTGTTTGAAATACCTACAAAGTTGATTACTCCAGTTCTTGTAATTACAGAAAAGGTGAAGAAATTGACCTTGTTCAATATTTTTTATAAACTTTTGTATTTTATAGTTTCTGTATCATTGGCTTATTTATATAGAGATGTTAAAATGGTTTTGATAAGTCAAGTATTGCTTGCAATTGTAGCTGCGGCAGTTTCTCAGACACTTATTTTTAAAGAATTAGCATTTTTACAAAAATTTAAGTTTGATTTATCAATAATAAAAAAGTATTTATGGATAGGAATTCCACTTTCTGCAGCTACAATTTTGGGTTTTTTAGGAAAAAATATTGATAAAGCATTAATATCTCGTTATTTAACTAAAGAAGAATTTGCATTTTATGTAAATGGAGCTATTGAAGTACCATTAATAGCATCAATAACTGGAGCTATTATGACTATACTTTTAGGCGATTTTGCTATTCTTTATACTAAAAAAAATTATGGCGAAATATTTAGATTATGGTCAAAGTCTATAAAAATAACATCTAGTATTTTAATATTGATGATGTTTGGTTTATTATTAAATGCCGAAACTTTAATTACATTAATGTATGGCGAAGCATATATAGAAAGTACAAAACCTTTCGTTATATACTTATTGCTAATACCAACTAGAGCTATGATTTTTAGCAATTTAATAACTATAACAAGCCAAACGAAATATATTCTTTATGGTTCGTTTTTTTATTTAATATTTAATGTTGTGTTTTCTGTAGTGCTAATAAAAACTATGGGTTTTGTAGGACCAGCTGTTGCGACAGTAATTTCTACATATTTGCTCAATATGTATTTTAGTATAGTTATTAAAAAGCATTATGAAGTGAGTTTTTTCAAGGTTTTTAATTTTTTCATTTAAAAGTTTTATTTGATTATCTTGCTCTTGTATAGCTTCAGAGAATAGAGCTAACATATTTTGATAAGCTATTGCCTTTATACCTTTATCTGTAGTTAAAACAACTTCAGGAATTATACTTTCAACCTCTTGAGCAATAAACCCTATTTGTTCTTGAGTATTCAAAAACGAAGGCTCTGCTCCTTTAGTTACCTTATATTTATATGAAACCCCTCTAAGCTTAAGAACTTTATTTAATGCAGTTTCTGAATCTAAATTAATAGTATTCTCTTTGACTACTTTTTCTATATCAACTCCTTTCTTTTTTAGATAACCTAAGTGTAGGTAGTTATTAATTGATTCCACTATT
>CAKZQD010000199.1 GCA_937139485.1 uncultured Bacteroidota bacterium
TTCCAAATCCATTTACTGTTTTTCCACTCAAAGCCTTCGTAAGTTCCATCTGGAACATAAGAAAATTGTGCATCTTTTTCTTTTTCTGTAGGTGGCGAAACATGGTCAAATACAACCATTTCTTTTTCTAAATTATAATTCAGTCCCAGAACTGCTTTGTCTGTATATTCAACAAATATTCTATTCTTTTTTTCTATTAAAAACCCAAGCGAATCGTAATATTCTATAATAGGTTCTGCTCCAAAAAATATTTGCTGATCTTCTTCAATAGTCATTACTTCCATTATTTTTCTATTGCTTACAAAATCTGCTTGATCTAAGCCAAATAGTGTGTATACTTTTTTACCAGTAGCGGTTTCTTTCATTACTACATTATAATATAAGCAGCCGTACCAATTATTTGGCTTTAAAACTTCTTGTGTGTGATACATCATTGTATCTGAATAATCAAAAAGTGGTTTCATTTGTAAATCTTCGCTATTAAACTGAATTGCACCATAATATCTATGCGTACCAAGTGGTTCTTTTAATTGCCAGGTAAATATTCTAAAAGCATTGTCTGGTGCTACTATTTTAGAAACATAACCTAGAGAATCGAAAGGATAATTGAAAGAATTTTTCTCTTTTAAACTCGTTACAAATCTTGGAATAAAATCGTGAATATTTGCTACTCTTTCTTCAAAATTTAAAGAATCGTTTGCAAAATTATTAACTAAAGGCATTAACACCTTTTCCATTGCAAGCATTTTAGTATTTTGCTTTTTAGAAAGTTCTTGCCCCAAAGCCAAGATACTTAAAGTGGTAAAGAATATTGTAATTAAATTTTTCATACTATATTATTAACGCAAAACTATGCCAAATATTTAAATTTTTATTGAAAATAACACGCCAAACAAAATAAATTTATTTTATATAAAAAAACACACGCAAAAATTTGCGTGTGTTTTTTGTTTTTTAATAATGTTTTATACTATTAATGCTTAGAGTCACAAGAGCTACCTTTTTTGCAGCAACCTGGCAATACGCTGTATGCTTTTGGATCTGCTGGCATATCGTCTGCATCATATCCTGCGTCAGAAATTGCTACTCTTATATCTGTTTCGCTCAGTTTATCGGTATTGTACTTAATTTTTATTATACCCGAATCTAAATTCAAAAGTGATTTCTTTACTCCATCTAAATTATTTACTACAAGTTCTATTCTGTTTTTACACATATCGCATATAGCAGAAGTTTTAACTTTTAGCATTTTATTTCCTGCCATAGTTATAGTACTTATCGAAAGAAATAATACTGTAAATATTACTTTTCTAATGATTGTGTCCATCGTGTTCATTGTGTTCTTCATGTTTTTCATCTTTTTTATTTTTATGTTGTTTTATATTTTTTTTAATTACAAATTTATTTTCAGTTTTTGGGTAAGGAATGGTATATCTTAAACCTCCATAAAGTCTTACTCCTGCTATTGGGCCCCAAATCATAGAAGCATCAAAATTAGAGCCAAAAGCATTTTCGGCGTCAATTATTGCTTGTTTTTGTTTATAGTTAGTCAAATTTTCACCTCCTATATAAAAGTCGAATCGTTTTAGTGTATAGGTTATTTGTGCATTGAGCAAGAAAAAGGTCTTTGAAAAATCTGCTCTTTGAAATATTTGTTCATTACTTGCTGTACTTGGTAGTCTTGCTGGACCTTTTAACTGTCCTGTTAAATTAAATTTCCACTTTTCATTTACAGTTTCATAATCTAATGTTGCTAGTAATTTATGCTTTGGAATATATGGAACGGCTTTCATTCCGCTTTTATAGGTCATGTATATATCGTCTAGTTTGTAGGCTATTTTTATATCAAAACCTTCAAATGCTTCATATTGTGCTTCAAATTGAAAACTGTTTGCTATAGATGTTCCGTCGAGATTATAAATTTGTGTTCTGTTTACATCTTCATAATCTACAACTACTTGATTTGTAAAATTGGTGTGATAATAATCTGCTGAAAGAACCAACTCTTGAAAACCTACCAAAAACTTTTTAGTTAAGCCAATTCCTGCATTCCAAGCAGATTCGTAGCCTAAGTTTTTTTGCACTTCAAAAGATCTAGAACTTACCAAAGCCGACATGTTTTCTGATACTACATTTGCTGTTCTATAGCCTTTTCCTGCTGCTAGTTTTAGTGTAAAATCTGGTAAAAAAGTGTATTTAAAATTCACTTTTGGCGAAATGCTAATGAAACCTGATAGAGATTTCAAAGGAGTTCTGACGGCTTGATTTGTGGTAACTTTGATGTAAGCCTCATCATCTGATTGTTGGGAGCGTGCATCACTAATTTGGAAATCTTCAATAGCAGGAATATCCGTACTCACATTCATTCCTTTTGCCTTAAAATCACCACTTCTCAAGCCTAAACCATCTCCAATAGCGATATTTAACTGCTTACTTGCCAATTTTTTGGCATCTTCACTGGTCAGGATAAATTTGATTGAACGTCCAGCCTCCCCTGAATTCATGACAAAACCGATTTCATAATCCCCAATTTTGAGCGAGACTAATTTCTCCAAATCGGCAGGATTGACCTCATAATTAAAATTCAAATTCATCTGAACCTCAGGTTTTTCGGCATCACCCAAGACCCAAAATGCTTCTGCACCTAACAAAGTCAAATAAGGTGTATGAGCTTCAAAGCTACTTTCACCCACAAAGCCTTTGAGGTCTTTGGCATTTTGATAGATTTTGTCATTGAGTGTAAAAGTGTAGTCTGTACTTGCTTCAAAGCCAACTTCTGGCGAAAAAGTAAGTTCGTCAAGGGAAGTCCACTTGAATTTACCTGCAACTTCGGGTTCAATTTTGATGTAAACTTCGTCGCTCCATTGATTGAGAAGTTCGTTCGTTGTCAAACTCTTATTGAATTTAAAAACGAGGTTTTGTCTTTGTTCAATCAAGTCATCAAAATTGCGGTCTGTGATTTCAATATCTCCTTTTTGGGAGCATGAAAAGCTAAAAAATAGCAAAAAGAAAATGCCGAGAGTGTATTTTTCTGGA
>CAKZQD010000200.1 GCA_937139485.1 uncultured Bacteroidota bacterium
AGTTCTTGTAATTATGTTGATACTGGGTTTGCTACTACTTTATATTCTAATGTGAATACTTGTGATTCTTCGCATACGATTTATACAGCATTTTTAGTTTCTGATTCTACTTTTGATACGGCTAGTTCTTGTAATTATGTTGATACTGGTTTTGCTACCACTTTATATTCTAATGTAAATACTTGTGATTCTTCGCATACTATTTATACGGCATTTTTAGTTTCTGATTCTACATTTTCTACTGCTAGTTCTTGTAATTATGTTGATACTGGGTTTGCTACTACTTTATATTCTAATGTGAATACTTGTGATTCTTCGCATACTATTTATACGGCGCTTTTAGAAACTAGCATGTTTGCCGATTCTGTAACAACCTGTAATTCACATACTTGGATAGATGGAATTACTTACACGGCTTCAAATTTTAGCGCAACAGATACCTTAATAAATCAAGTGGGTTGTGATTCTATAGTGTCGCTACATTTAACGATAAATAATAGTAATACAGTGACAGACACTCATACAGCCTGCGATACATTTACTTGGATTGATGGAATTACTTACAGCGCTTCAAATAATTCTGCTGCTGTGGTTCTAAGCAATGTTTTTGGCTGCGATTCTACTATAAATTTAGATTTAAGCATCAATAATTCAGGAATTATTGGCACACTTCCAGATTCTGTGGCTGTTTGTCAAAGCTTTAATTTAGAACTAGAAATAACTAATCAAAATATGGTTTCATACCAATGGCAAGCGGATTATGGTAGCGGTTATTTCAACTTATCTGACACAGGAATTTATACGGGAACACAAACTAATTTATTAACAATAAGTCCTTTAGCTGAAAGTTTAACAGGAAATGTTTATCGTATAAATTTAATAGACGAATGTGGTAATAGCTTTTTTGAAGAAACATTTATAAAAGTTACAGAACCACACGATGTTGAAAATCCTTTGGAAGATATTCAAAAATGTATGGAGGATAGCACTTTAATAGTAATAGATTATAACGGACACGGTTATGAGTGGAACAATGGACAAACTGGTCCTTATTTAAATGCTGATGAAACTGGAGCATATACGGTAAATTTCATAGAAAACGGAACGAACTGTGCAATGGAAGATGAAATTTTTGTAGAAGTGAAAGACTGCATAGAAAACTGCGTAGTGCTAGCTCCTACAGGTTTTTCTCCGCAATCTTCAAATGGTGTCAATGACGAATTTAAAGTAATGACTTCTTGTGAAGAAGGCTTTTCTTTTTATCAATTTGAGATTTTTAACAGATGGGGCGAAATGGTTTTTTCTACGGATGATTACAAAAAAGGCTGGAACGGGATTTACAAAAACGCAACAGCAGAAATAGGTGTTTATGTTTATTATATAAACTATACAAAAAATGGTAAAACTGAAAAAGAAATGATTAAAGGACAAGTAACATTAATTAGATAAAATTAACGTGTTATAGTTTTATTTTGTTTAACAAATTTGTACATTTGCTAAACAAAATAAAACGTATGTCTATTTACCAACTAAAACAAACACAAAAAGTTCCAGCAACTTTAGATAAAGTATGGGATTTTATTTCCACTCCTAGAAATTTAAAAAGAATTACGCCAGATTATATGGGTTTTGAAATCATAACTGAAGATTTGCCTGAAAAAATGTATCCTGGAATGATTATCGCCTATAAAGTAAGTCCTGTTTTAGGAATAAAAATGACTTGGGTTACTGAAATTACACACGTAGAAGACCATTCATTTTTTGTAGACGAACAGCGTGTTGGCCCTTACGATGTTTGGCATCACGAACACAAACTTGAGGAAATAGATGGCGGTGTTTTAATGACAGATATTGTAACTTACAAACCTCCTTTTGGACTTTTAGGACAAGCTGCAAACGGTATATTTATTAGGAAACAAATAGAAGAAATATTTGCTTACAGAGACAAAGCAGTTATTGATATTTTTGGAGAATTTAAAGAAAAGTAATCTATGAAAGTCAATATATTTTGGTTTAGAAGAGATTTAAGACTTGAAGATAATGTGGGTTTACAAAAAGCATTGGATTCAGATTTTCCTGTGATACCTATTTTTATTTTTGATAATAAAATTTTAGAAAATTTACCCAAAGATGATGCTCGCTTGTGTTTTATTTACGATTGTTTAGACAAAATCAATAAAGAACTCAAAGATATTGATAGCTCTTTGCTTTGCAAAAAAGGAAATCCTATTGAAGTTTGGAAAACACTTATTACTGAGTTTGAAATTCAAGCAGTTTTCACCAATAAAGACTACGAACCCTATGCTATACAAAGAGACAAAAAAGTTGAAGCGCTTTTAAAATCGAACAATATTCCTTTCAATGCGTACAAAGATCAAGTGGTTTTTGAGGAAAATGAAGTCACCAAAGCAGACGGCTTGCCTTATACGGTTTATACGCCTTATAAAAATAAATGGATTGAAAAATTTAAATCAAATCCTGTACTTCCTATTGAAAATATGAACTACAATAATTTTTGTTCTAAGCAGTTTGACTTTCCTAATTTAATAGAAATAGGTTTTGAGCGGTCTAACATAAAAGTAAAAGGTTTTGACATTTCAAACTTAGATAATTATAGCGAAGCTAGAGATTTTCCAGCCAAAGATGAAGGAAGCTATTTGAGTCCGCATTTACGTTTTGGAACTATAAACCCAAGAACTATTATACACAAACTAAAAGATGTAGATAGCGTTTTTGTGAGTGAATTGATTTGGAGAGAGTTTTTTATGCAGATATTGTTTCACTTTCCAAAAGTGGTAACCAACAATTTTAAAGCAAAATACGACAATATAAAATGGCGTAATAATAAGGCTGAATTTGAAAAATGGTGTAATGGAGAAACGGGTTATCCGCTGGTAGATGCTGGAATGCGCCAACTCAACGAAACGGGCTATATGCACAACAGAGTACGTATGGTGGTGGCGAGTTTTTTAATCAAACATTTACTCATTCACTGGAGCTGGGGCGAAGCTTATTTTGCTGAAAAACTATTAGACTACGACCTTTCTGCCAATAATGGAAACTGGCAATGGGCAGCAGGAACAGGTTGTGATGCGGCTCCATATTTTAGAGTTTTTAACCCAATAACACAGTTCAAAAAATTTGATAAAGACTTTAAATATGTAAGAAAATGGGTGCCAGAATTTGAAGGTTTTAACTATCCAAAACCAATGGTAGACCACAAAATGGCAAGAGAAAGAGTTTTAGAAGCTTACAAAACAGGATTAAATACTTAAAGATGAAAAATGTACTTATAACAGGTGGAACGGGATTGATAGGAACAAAACTTTCAGAATTGCTTTTAGAAAAAGGCTATTCGGTTTCTATTTTGAGTAGAAGTGAAAAAAACCTTCCTAATATTAAAACTTATATCTGGGATGTAAAAGCCCAAACAATAGATGAAAATGCGGTAAAAAATGCTGACTACATCATTCATTTGGCTGGAAAAAACATAGGCGATGAAAGATGGACAGCTGATGTAAAAAAAGATATTATTCAGAGTAGAAAAAACTCAACAGCACTTTTATTTGATGCTATAAAAAAGTATAAACCAAACCTTAATGCATTTATTTCATCATCTGCTGTTGGGTACTACGGACTAGAAAAAAGCGAAAAATTTTTTACAGAAGAAGATACTGCTGGCAAAGATTTTTTGGCTGACGTATGTATAAAATGGGAAGAAAATGTAGAACATATTGCCAAACTTGGCATCAGAACAGCTATAATACGAACTGGAGTAGTACTTTCTAAAAAAGGTGGTGCGCTAGAACAAATGGCTTTACCTGTAAAACTTTGTGCAGGTGCTGCTTTAGGTTCTGGAAAGCAATATATTCCTTGGATTCACTTAAATGATATTTGTAATTTATACTTAAAAGCAATAAAAGATGAAAGCTTTGAAGGTATTTTTAATGGCGTTGGAGACCAGCACATTAATAATGATGACTTCACAAGAACAATAGCCAAAGTTTTAAAAAAACCATATTTTTTACCCAATATACCTAGTTTTTTAATTAAAACCGCTCTTGGCGAACGTGCTGTAATTGCTCTGAAAGGCAATAAAGTCTCAGCTGAAAAAATAAAAGCGAAAGGATTTAAACACGAATATTTAAAGCTTGAAGATGCACTTAAAGACTTACTAAAATGATAAAAAAGATTCTAATTTTTCTAGTTATAAATTTTGCTGCTCTAGGTATTGGCGGCTTTTTTACTGGCCCTGGAGTAAGTTCAGATTGGTATACAAATCTTAATCAAGCACCTTGGACACCGCCTGGTTGGTTTTTTGGTGCAGCTTGGACTACAATAATGATTTGCTTTTCTTTTTTTATGGCTTTTCTATATGAAAAATCCTACTTCAAAAAAGAAATCATTGTTTTATTATATAGCACAATGGATTTTAAACATAATATGGAATCCAATATTTTTTCACTTCCAAAATGTATTGCTGGGATTAATAGTTATAAGCAGTTTAACAGTAATTGTATTCACTTTTTTAATTCGATACCGAGAATTATTGAAAGCGAAAACTTTGTTGATTTTACCCTATGCTGTTTGGCTTGCAATCGCAACTTCGCTAAACATTTACATTCTTTTAAATAACTAATCTTTCTTGAAAACTTTAAACTTAAAAAACTCAAAGAAAAGCAAGTTTAAAAGCAACATTGAAAATGCAAATACTGAATCTTCTATTGGTATGGTCAAAAGCCTGATGTTTAGATTTTCTGCGTGATTGTACCAAACAATTTCGCCGTCAATTCCTGTACCGGTAAGTACGCCATTGACTATAAAAAATGGAATGAGCATAAACAAAAAAGTAATTAAAAAGCGTTGTAATAGCTTGAAATTCAATTTATAAGCGAGTAATAAAACCACAAGTGCAAAACTCATATCAACTGTTGTATATGCTTTATCTAAATTTAAAACCAGGACCACAGAAAACAATCCTAAGAGAAAAAAACTAATTCTTTTAGTCCATTTTTTTGAAACTACAAACTTGTCGTAAAGTTCTAAAAGTGCATAATGTGTAAAAACACAAGCATAAGGAATGCAAACAAAAAATAGCCATTCTTCCAAAGGTAAACCTAAAATATCTACGCCCATTAAGTAGGCATCGTTGAAACCCCAATGTGCTTTTTGCATAAAAATAATATCCCAAATAACGTAAGGCGTCATAGCCAAAAAAGAAGCTATAAAAAGACTTCCCCAGTCTTTATACAACTTTAATCTAGGATGAAAACTGACCAAATAAGGAACAGAAATAGACAATAAATTTACCCAAAGATATAAAGACATACTGCTATGATTTAAAATATTTAGGATGAACCCAAAGCATTCCAAAACATTCACCATCGTGTTTTCCTAAATGTTTGTGATGGTCGTGATGCGCTTTTCTTACTGCTAGTAAATACTTGTTTTTGGTATTAGTCCAAATTTTTATTCTTTGATGAATAAATAAATCGTGAATGAAAAAATATGCAAAACCATACAACAAAATACCCAAAGCTACCGCCATAAATAGTATGCCATAACCTAATGACCAAAGCGTAAAACAAGCCATAGTAAGCAAAGCAAAAAAGATAAAAAAAGCGTCATTGAGTTCAAAAAAACCTAAATGACTCGTTTTTTGGTGATGATCTTCGTGAAGATTCCAAAAAATGCCGTGCATAACATATTTGTGAAGCCACCAAGCTACAAATTCCATAAAAAAAAACGTGATAATTATCACTACAGCAATCAACATTTTTATATCATTTTTAGATTATACTTCAAGTAACTTTTTACCAAAAGAAAAGATTTCATAGCATTACTTACTCGTATTCTCTTGGTTTTTAAAAGTTCAAAGTTAGTGTTTTCTAGTTTAAATAATAACTGTTTGTAGTAAACATACGCTGTATAAACACCAAATTTTGCTTCCTTTGGCAAGCCTTTTATCCCTAAATAAGCTGCATCAAAATCTGCTTTGATTTCATTGATAATTTCTGCCTTTGTCTTGTTACTTATCTCAGAATCTTTCAAATGCGGGAAGTAACTTCGCTGCAATAATTCAGAATCATCTTTTAAATCTCGTAAAAAATTTACCTTCTGAAAAGCACTTCCTAGTTTCATTGCAGATGCTTTTAAACGGTCAAATTCTGCTTGGTTTCCATTTACAAAAATCTTCAAACACATTAAACCCACTACATCTGCCGAGCCGTAAATATATTCTTCATATTCTGCTTGCGTGCTGTATGTTTGTTTGTACAAGTCTGCACGCATACTTTTCATAAAAGCATCTATATATTCTATATCAATATTGTATTTATGTACCACTTCTTGAAACGAATTTATGATTGGATTGGTGCTTATTTTTCTATCTAAAGCAGTTTTCATTTCGGCTTCAAACTCATTTAAAAGTATTTCTTTATCAAATTCGTGAAAACTATCTACTATTTCGTCTGCGATACGCACAAAACCGTAAATAGAATAAATATCTTGTTGAATTTTTGGTGACAACATTTTTACCGCCAACGAAAAAGAGGTACTGTAAACATTGGTTACATTTTTGCTACTTTGGTAAGAGATTTTTTGGTAAAGATTTTCCATAATAATTGTGATTTTGTGGTTCTAATTTTCTTTAATTACAATTTCTGAAATCAATTTTCCTGAAATTATTGCTGGCGGCACACCTGGCCCAGGAACGGTTAATTGCCCTGTAAAATATAGCTTTTCTACTTTTTCACTTTTTAATTTTGGTCTTAAAAAAGCAGTTTGAAACAAAGTATTTGCTAAACCGTAAGCATTTCCTTTAAAAGAATTATAATCGTCTTTAAAATCATTGACACAGTATGATTCACTAAACAGAATATCATTTTTTAGCGACTGATTGGTTAATTTTTCCAATCTTTTTAAGATAATATCAAAATATTTTTGTCGCATCGCTTCCGTGTCTTCCAAATCTGGTGCTAGCGGAATTAAAAACGTAGCCGTTTCTTTTCCTTCTGGCGCTACATCTGCATCTGTTACACTTGGAAAACTTGCATAAAACAGTGGATTTGAAGGCCATTTTGGTTTATCGTAAATTTCTACAGCGTGTTGGTCAAATGGCGAATCAAAAAATAGCGTGTGATGCAATACGTTTTTTAACTTTTTATTAAATCCTACATAAAACAATAATGATGAAGGCGCCATGGTTTTCTTTGACCAGTATTTGTCGCTATAATTTCTATATTTTGGCTCTAAGAGACTTTCAGAATGTTTGTAATCTGCACCAGAAACGAGCAATTCTGTATCTATTTTTTCATTGTTTACCGTAAAAGATTTTAGTTTTTTGTCTTCGCTCACTTCTATATTTGAAACATTGGCGTTTAAATGAAATTTTACGCCTAATTCTTCTGCAAGTTTTGTCATTCCTTGCACTACGGCTATCATTCCTCCTTTTGGATACCATGTTCCTAGTCCAAAATCTGCAAAATTCATAAAGCTATAAAAGGCTGGTGTGTCTGAAGGTTTTGCGCCTAAAAACAATACAGGAAACTCTAACAACTGACGTAATTTTGGGTTTTTAAATTCTTTGAAAACAATATCTCTAATCGTTAAAACAAACTGTTTCAACTCCAGTATCGTGTCTTTTGTTACGAGTTCCAGAGGACTCAAACCCGGTTTGTAAACCAGTTTCCTTACCGCTATATTGTAGTTGCTTTCTGCTTTTTTTATGAATTTTTCTAGCTTTTTGGCAGAGCCTTTTTCTATTGCTTCAAAACTGGTAAATATTTTTTCCAAAACAGCATCTATGTCTATAAAATCATTTTCACCAAAGTAGACTCTGTAACCTGGATCTAATTTTTCAAGTGCATAATAATCTGATGTTTTTTTACCGAAATCTGCAAAAAAATTATCAAAAACATCTGGCATCCAATACCAAGTTGGTCCCATATCAAATAGAAAACCATCTTTACTGTATTGGCGTGCTCTTCCGCCTAGTTGTGCATTTTTTTCATAAACATTTACTTCAAAACCTGCTTGTGCTAAATAGCAAGCTGCAGAAAGTGATGAAAAACCAGAACCAATGATAGAAATATTTTTGTTTAACATTATCTTATAATTATTAAACAAAATTAAACAATTTTTCTTAAAGTATCAAATAGATTCAACAAAAGATTTTAGATCGTCATATAAAATGATATTTTTCTTTTTGGGTTTATAATTTTCTAGTTGTCTTCCTAAAATATAAAATTGCTCATTTCTTTTTGATAAAATATTTCGATACATATCTTCTAAGTATGCCTCTACATTTTCTTTGCTAGGCTCTACAGTAAAATAACTAATAAATTCAATCTTATCATGCAATACTTGAAGATATTCTAAATTTTGAATAGGAACATTGGGCCCTAAATATATACTTTCATTTCCTTGGCTCAGTAATTCATAATGTACATACAACAGTCCAATTTGATGAATTTCATTTACTGGTAAAAAGAGAACATAAGTTTTATTATTTGTCTTTTCTTTGACTTTTAATTTTTCAATATTTAAAAGTATTTTTTGTGATATAAGAGTAGAAATAAAGTGTTCATGAACTGGTTTTATAGTATTTGAATGCCATAATATTCCAATTTCTTTAAGCAAACGAGCAAAAACGTTTACAAATATTTCTTTAAAACTTACTTCGGCTATAAGCTTGGCATAGGTTGCATCGAAAAGCTTTTTGTCAAAATTTAGCATTGCTAGCTTAAAGTCATTATAAACCTCTTCATAAGTATTTCCTGCTATTAAAAGTTTTTTTATTTCTTCTTGAATTGCGCTTTCGTCTAATTCAGCAATTTTAGAAACTTTCCAACCGTTGTTGTTTAACAAAGCGATATTTAATATTTTTTGCAGCTCGTCATTTCCATAAACTCGAATATTGGTGTCTGTTCTTTGTGGTTGAAAAAGATTGTATCTTTTTTCCCAAATACGAATAGTATGTGCTTTTACACCGCTTAAATTTTCTAAATCTTTTATTGAAAATACAGTCTTTATACTCATTGTAAATTTACTTTTGTTTAACTATTTATTTACAAAGTTAAACTAAATAAATTAAAGAAGCATCAATCTTGAAATTTTAATAAGCCTTTATACATTAGTGAAGCAGAAATAGCTCCTAAAATTGGTGCTAAGATATATACTGTAGCAAAAGAAAAACTAGGTTTCTGAAACACAATATTTCCCCAACCTACGAAATAAGAAAACAGTCTTGGACCAAAATCTCTAGCAGGATTAAAGCCTCCTTGAGTAATGGGCGCAAATAATGTTATTAATGCTGCAACTGTAAACCCAATAAGCATTGGAGTAAATTTTGAAACATTTTTTTCAGAAATAAGCCAAAGAATCATAAACATTAGTACAAAAGTGCCAATAAATTCTGCAGTAAAAGCTTGAAAAACAGAAATAGATTTAAATTTTTCAGAAAAACCTGGATTGGGAAAATATTCACCAAACATAGAAGCAGAAACAATTGAAGCTTCAGAGCCTCTTATGATACTATTCACAGATTCAAAATCTGCAATAAAGCCAGAAAAGATAAAATAAAGAACAGCTGCAGAACAAAAAGCTCCAAAAAATTGCGATACTATATATAAAGGAATTTTTTTGTAAGAAAAAGTTCCTAAAACGGCAAAACCAACAGTTACAGCAGGATTAAGATGTGCATCAGAAAAATGATGCGCTACATAAATAGCTAAACTTACACCTATAAACCAAACCATTGCTATTTCGAACAAGCTACTATAACTACCAAATAAAATAGCAGATGCTACTGAGCCACAACCAAAAAAAACGATAATAAACGTTCCTAGAAACTCACCAATAAATTCTTTTATAAACCTCACATTTTTTAAGTTGCAACAAAAGTAAACATTTTAAAAGACTATTAATCTATCTTGATATACTCTAGAAGTACATTTTCATCTTGGTCTAGTAAAAAAAGTTTTAAGCCTTTTAACTGATAAGACTTCACTTTTCTTAAATTCTCTAAATATTCATTTTCTATAGACATTTCTGAGCAAAGTTTTCTCGTAGCTCCAATATTTGTAAAAGACAATTGATTTTCTGCACTACTTTCTAAACTTCCAAACATCCTGTTACAAGATGCAAAACCACTAAAAGTCATTTCTTTGGTGTTCATTTCTAAAATTAAATTTTTACTCATTTCAACTTCTTGACCTAGCATTTGTTTTAGTCCCCAAATATCATAGAGCTTGAGCAATGGTGTTTTTTCGTGATTATAAACGCCAATTTCTCCTACTTCTTCAATTTCTTTTTTTGTATCTACATATCTATAATTCAAAACAAGTTTACCATTATAATCATATAAATACAACAAATCTTTTTTGATTTTGTAAGTACTTATTCTTCTCAAAATTCCATTGTATTCAATTTCCATAGCCATTAAATCTTCATTGCAAGACATCATCGTCATACCTATGTTTTTAAATTTTATCTTAGATTTATATTCTGGTTCCATTTTACCAAAAATATTATTGCAAAAAGATTTTCCGTTAAAGCTTAAATCAGTCATATTAATTTCTAAAAAAACATTTTCAGCATCTATTGTAGAACCATTTACAGATTCCAATATCCAAATACTAGAAATATCTCTAACTTCTTCGGTTTCTTGGCTCATCGTAAGTTCGTTTTCTGTTTTTGAAATATTTTTGTTGCTACACGCTGAGGCAAATAGAATTCCTATAATTAATATTAGATTTAAGTTTTTCATTTTATTGTGCTTTGTTTTATGTATTACAAAATGTAGTCCAAATAATTTTGTTTGTTTACTACGTGAAATTCTGAACCTGGATAAGCCTTTGCCCAAGCGCCAGGAATTTTCACTTTTCGCTTTTCATTCCACTTTATTTCAAATGCATGTAATGAATTTGCAGATTCTTCTACCCAATCTATTTCCTGCTGGTCATAAGTTCTCCAAAAGTAATTTCGAACATCCAAACCTGTATAATGTTGAAATTTTATGCGCTCAGAAATAAAATAATTTTCCCATAAATCTCCAATATCCATTCTAGAATCTATTCTATTAAAGTTTCCAATTATTGCATTTCTAATACCGTTGTCTGCAAAATACCAGCGGTTCATTTTGGTTACTTCTTTACGTAAATTTCTACTGTAACCTCTTACTTTATAAATTACAAAAACTTTAGTCAGCAAATCCAAATAGTTTTCCACTGTGTTTTTGCTCATTCCTAGTTTTTGTCCCAGTTCTTCCAGAGAAACTTCTTTTCCTACTTGAAAAGCGATTAAGGTCAATAAATCCATAATTTTATCTGAATTTCTAATACCATCAAAAGCCAAAATATCTTTTAATAAGTATGAACTTACCAATTCATTGAGATACTTTTCTTTATCTGCCCAAGATTCATATTGTTCTAATTCTGGATAAGTTCCAAAAATCAATCTTTCTTCTAGCTTAGAAACCGTTTCTGGATATTTTTCATAATTACTAAATTCCATTTGCGCCAGCGGAAATAGATACAAAGTATTTTTTCTACCTACTAGCGGTTCGCCCAGTTTATTATTCAAATCAAACATTGAAGAACCCGTAGCCATTATTTTTATATCGGGAATATTATCTACTATCAATTTCAGTATCAAACCAATTTCTGGAATTGCTTGCGCTTCGTCTATGACCAATAAATCTATATTTCGCAAAAGCCGTTTGTAGTTAGAAATACTTCTTTCTTCTAGTATTTTCACATCTGAAACATCTTCGCCATGTAATTTTAAGTAAGTGTTTTCTTCTACATGTTCTAAATGAAAATTAATGAGTTCGGTTTTACCAACACGCCTAGCACCCAATAAAATCAATACTTTATTGGGTCTTAATAGTTTTTTGAAGTTTTTATATGCTGCTCGTTTTAAGTACATAAATCTTACTTTACAGTACAAATATACAAAACAAATAGCAAACTGACAGAATTAATGTTAATTCCGTCAGTATATTGACGGTATTAACGTTAATTGCGTCAATAGAATGTAAGCTTTAAACATTTTATATTTCTTGATTGCTATCAATTCTCTTCAGATAAGCTTTTACTTCTGAAACTACAGGGTGTTCTGAACCAAACAAAAACCATTTTGAATAAGGTATAAAAACAATCTTTTTTCCAAAAGTGCTATTCTTATTCAAGTAAATAGTTATTTCTTTTGTTCGCCAATCCCTAAAACTTATGTCTTTTATAATTACTAAAGGTATTTTTTCAGTTTTCTGAAATCCTTTTACATAAAGATAAGAATTATCTCCTTGAACAAAACTTAAACTAAAAGCGTAATAAATAGAGAAAATAGATGCTGGAAAAAGAAATAATAATGCACTAAAATCATAATTTTCTACGCTCATAAATAAAAATGCATATAGTGCATAAATAAAAGTAGATGTCATAATAAATGGAAAAAAATATTTCCAAAAATATGTAGATGAATTAGAAGTAAGATTTACTTTCATACACTATAAAGATACAAAAATTTGGCTTAAGGATTGAAGCTTTGTCTAAGCTCTTTGTTTTTTTTCAAAACAAAAGCGAGAGCGTAAAGCCTGGTGCCGCCCTTTGCGGCAAAAGCCCATAAAAAAAGTCCAACGAAATAAATCATTGGACTTTTATAATTTAAAATTGAGATTCCTGCCTACGCAGGAATGACGTATGCAAAAAAAAACATTAACTATTTAACAATAAACTAAATAACCAAACTTACATTCCCAACATAAACGCAACTGGGTCTTCTCCTATTAGCATCGTTTCTGGGTTTTCTAGGTAATTCTTTACTGCTACTAAGAAAGATACCGATTCTTTTCCGTCTACTACTCTGTGGTCGTAACTCAAGGCTAGGTACATCATTGGTAAAATAACTACTTCTCCGTTTACTGCCATAGGTCGCTCTATAATGTTGTGCATTCCCAAAATAGCAGACTGCGGCATATTTAAAATTGGTGTAGAAAGCATAGATCCGAAAACTCCGCCATTGGTAATAGAAAATGTCCCTCCGTCCATTTCGTCTATAGTCAGTTCACCTTTTAAACCTCTTACTGCCAGTCTTTTAACTTCTTTTTCTATACCGTCCATAGAAAGTGATTCTGCATTTCTAATAACTGGAACAACTAAACCTTTTGGAGTAGAAACGGCGATAGATACATCTACATAGTCGTGAAAAATGAGTTGTCCTTTTTCTTCATCTATGTAAGCATTTATAGCAGGAAATTTCTGCAATGCTAGTGCGCAAGCTCTAGTAAAAAACGACATAAATCCTAAATTCACATCATATTTTTCTCTAAAATCTTTTTTGTACTTGGCACGAATATCCATAATTGGCTTCAGGTTAACTTCGTTGAAAGTCGTTAACATAGCCGTGCTATTTTTTGCTTCTACCAAACGTCTAGAAATCGTTTTACGCAAACGAGACATTTTTTGAGTAGTTTCTTCTCTTGAAAATGCTTTATGGTTATTGATTAATATTTCTGCACCTTGCGAAGCTGAAATACTTCCATTTTCGATAGCTGCTACTACATCTGCTTTGGTAATTTTACCATTGGCACCGGTTCCTTTTATGTTTGCGGCATTTACATTGTTTGCACTTGCTATATTTGCTGCTAGCGGTGTAGCGTTTTCTATTTTAGATGCTACAGCAGCAGTTTCTTGCTTTGGTGCTTCTTTTTTTGCTTCTGCTTTTGGTGCTTCGGCTTTCTTTTCTTCAGCTTTTGGCTCCGCTTTTTTCTCTGGTGCTTTGGCTGAAGTATCTATAGTACATATTAATGCACCGATTTCTAAATCGTCTCCTTCTGCGGCTACATATTTTACTGTTCCAGCTTTTTCGGCATACAATTCTTGAGAGGCTTTGTCTGTTTCCATTTCCACAAGAGCTTGGTCCATTTCTACATATTCACCGTCTTCTACTAGCCACTGCGCTAGGGTTACTTCTGTTATCGACTCTGCTAAACTTGGTACTTTTACTTCTAACATTCTTTTTTGCTTTTGGCTATCAGCTTTTGGCTTTTAGCTATTATACTTTAATACTAATTACTTACTACTTACATACTTACTACTTAAATACTTACTACTTAAATACTCGTTACTTATTTTTCGTTAAACGCTCTATTCAACAAATCTTGTTGTTCTCTTAGATGTTGTTTTTTAAATCCTGTAGCTGGCGAAGCTGAATTTTTTCTTGCTATTGGTCTCAAATCATACTTTTGGTAAGTTCTTTGCAACATAAAACTCCAAGCGCCCATATTTTCTGGTTCTTCTTGTACCCAAAGGTGTGTTTTGGCATTGCTATATTTTTTCATAGCTGCTTCTATTCCATCATAAGGAATTGGGTAAAGTTGTTCTAACCTTACTATGGCTACATCTTCTCTTTTTTCTTCGTCTCTTTTTTCCATCAAATCGAAAGAAACTTTTCCTGTACAGAACAAGATTCTTTTTACTTTTTTGGCATCTTCTACATATTTATCGTCCAGTACTTCTTGGAAACTTCCTGTAAACAACTTGTCTATATGCGACTGTGTTCTTGGATGTCTCAATAGTGATTTTGGCGACATATTTATCAATGGTTTTCTAAACTTCCAAGCTAATTGTCTTCTTATGGCATGAAAAAAGTTAGAAGCGTCTGTAATGTTTGTTACTACAGTATTTAGTTCTGCACACATTTGTAAGTACCTTTCAAAACGTGCACTTGAATGTTCTGGCCCTTGACCTTCATAACCGTGTGGTAACAGCATCATTAAACCACTACATCTATTCCATTTAGATTCTGAAGCCGTTACATATTGGTCTATCATAGCTTGTGCGGTGTTTGAAAAATCTCCAAACTGTGCTTCCCAAACTACCAAACTATCTGGCGACATCATAGAATATCCAAACTCATAACCTAAAACTGCATATTCAGACAAGTGTGAATTATGTATTAAAAATCTTCCTTGATCTTTAGACAATTTACTTAACCTATTATATTCTTCATTTGTTTTTTCATCATATATAGTAGCGTGTCTGTGAGAGAAAGTTCCTCTTTTCACATCTTGACCGCTCATTCTTACATCTTTTCCGTCTAAAAGAATAGAACCAAATGCCATCAATTCGGCTGCTGCCCAATCTACAGATTTGTTTTCGTTCATTATTTGCCTTCTATTTTCCAAGTATTTTTGTACTTTTCTTATCGGCTTAAAATTTTCTGGATAGGTAATTAATGCATTAATAATCGTCTTTGCATCTTTTTTGGTGATAGCCGTTTTTGGCGATTTCAAAAAATCTTTAGATTTAGCTACACCCAAATTTTTCCAAGCTAATTCTGGAAGTTGTGGTTCGTGTTTTACTTTATTTTGTTTTACGTCTTCGAGTCTATCTTGTAGCAACGCCCAAAATTCGTCATCAAATTTTTTGGCAAGTTCTTTTTCTATTTCTCCTTTAGAAGACAAAGCCTCTACATATAAATCTCTTACGTTTTTGTGTTTATTTATTTTTCCATAAAGTAATGGCTGTGTAAACTTTGGATCATCGCCTTCGTTGTGACCGTGTTTTCTATAACCTACTATATCTATAAAAATTTCTTTTTTAAATTTTTGTCTGTATTCTGCAGCCATTTCTGCTACATAAACTACAGATTCTATATCGTCTGCATTTACTTGTAGAATTGGTGCTTCAATAGTTCTAGCTATACTTGCAGCATAATCGCTTGAACGTGCATCGCCAAAATCTGTGGTAAATCCAATTTGATTGTTGATGACTATATGTATAGTTCCACCGTTTGAATAAGCGTCCAATTTGCTCATTTGTAGCGTTTCATATACTATACCTTGACCTGCTACTGCAGCATCTCCATGAAGAATTAGCGGCATTATTTTAGAAAAGTCATTATTGTATAAATCGTCTGCTTTGGCACGAGCAAAGCCACCAACTACTGGTGCTACAGCTTCAAGGTGAGACGGATTTGGCATTAATTCCAAGAATACTTTCTTATTGTTTGTTGTTTTATAGTTTGATCTAAAACCTAGGTGATATTTTACATCGCCATCGCCATAGTTTTTCTTTGGTTCGTTGCCTTCAAACTCATCAAAAATTTCTGCGTAGGTTTTTCCTAGTACGTTTGCTAGCACATTAAGTCTTCCTCTATGTGCCATTCCTATTACTACATCTTCTACGCCACTATCTGCGGCAGAATTTATTATAGATTCTATTGCTGGAATTACAGATTCGCAACCTTCTAGTGAAAAACGCTTCTCTCCTACATATTTTTTTCCAAGAAACTGCTCAAAAACAACTGCTTTGTTTAATTGTTTTAGGATAATTTCCTTTTTTGCTATTGAAAACTCTGCATGACTAGGGTTATTTTCTACCTTTTCTCTTAGCCAAGCTATTTCCTCTTTTTCTCTTATATAATTGTATTGAAAACCAATTTTTTTGCAGTAACACAATTCTAGATGTTGAATAATATCTTCTAGTGTTGCCGGACCTTGACCTGTTAAATTTCCTGCGGCAAAAGTTTTCTTTAAGTCTGCTTTTGACAGTCCAAAATTTTCTACTTCTAAGTTGGCGTGCCTATCTTTTCTGTCTCTAATAGGATTGGTATCTGCCATCAAGTGACCAAAATTTCGGTAAGCTTCTATAAGTAGAGCTACTTTAAATTCGTCTTGAATGTTTCCAGAAGCGTAGTTTTCGTCTTTTCCGTTGTCTACGGCATAGTCGAAGCCGTCAAAAAACTTGCGATACTCTGTATCTACACTTTCAGGATTTGACCTGTAGGTCTCATACAAATTATCAATATACTCTGGATGGGAATTGCTTAAATATGAAAAATTTTTCATTTTTGATTTTAATGTTTCAATATATAAGACAAATTTATTCTTATTTTATGGTAAAAAAAATATTCTACTGCACTTTTTTGCCACAGCGTTCATTTATGTTTAAAAAGCCTATATTTGTTGTGTTAAAATATTATAAAAGACAGCATTATGGCACAAATAACATTAAAAGGAAACGAAATACACACTTTAGGAACTTTACCTGAGCTTGGAAGCAAAGCAAAAGATTTTAGCTTGGTACAAAATAATTTATCGAAAGTGAGTTTAAAAGATTTTGAAGGGCAAAGATTAATTTTAAACATTTTTCCAAGTATTGATACGGGAACTTGTGCAACTTCGGTAAGAAATTTCAACCAAAAAGCAGCAAATTTAGAAAATACAAAAGTGCTTTGCATTTCTAGAGATTTACCTTTTGCTCAGGCACGTTTTTGTGGTGCAGAAGGCATAGAAAACGCAATTACTCTTTCTGATTTTGTAGATGGAAGTTTTGGGAAAGATTACCAATTAGAAATCACTGACGGACCGCTAGCGCACTTACATTCTAGATGTGTAATTATCTTGAACGAAAAACACGAAGTAATTTATACTGAGCAGGTTTCTGAAATTGTTGACGAGCCAGATTATGATAAGGCATTGGGGGCTTTGTAGGTTTTTTTTACCACAAAGGCACTAAGGAGCACAAAGTTTTTTCTTTTGATTTTCTATCCTAATCATACTACAATTACTATTTATTAGCTAAGTATTACTACAAACCTTAATTGGCGACTTTGTAAAAAAGTTGTTCGTTAACTAATTCGCATTTATTTTTTTCAAATACTTTGAGCATTGCTTTATTGGCTTTCATAGTAGAACCATAATATTTTTCTACTTTATTTTCTTTAAGAAATTGTAATCCTTGACTATGAATTTCTTGTGCAAAACCTTTTGACCTAAACTCAGGAACTAATCCTATATATAAAAGCGTTCCTTCATTTGTAGCATCTTTATATTTATGGGGCAAAAGCATTCCTATTTTTACGTTATCTTTCAAAACAATTTTCCAATTTTCCTTGTAAGATTCGCCTTCTGTCATTTCTATTAAACCATCAAATTCTTCTTTAGCTTCGAGATTCATATCGCTATCTCCTTTAATGACATCTGAGAAAATACTAAAAACATCATTTTCAGAAAAATTTGAAATTGATTTATACTCAAATCTACTTTTATTAATCATTTTATAATCAACAAGCGATTTATTAAATATATATTTTCGTTTTACAAGATCTAGAACCGATAAATTTAAAAAAATGTTAAGCTTCTCTTTAGTTTTACTAGTATTCGACTGAATTTCAAAATCTTTCTGAATTACAATTTTGTTAAATTTTTCTAATAAAATTTTGTAGTTGTGTTTATTTAAAACTTCTAAATTTTTAGATTGTACCCAAAATAAGTTTCCAATATTATGTATAAGCTTTATTTCTGCTTGATGTTGAGATATTACAATATTCAAAGGTTATATTTTCTCAAAAATAAAATAATTTATGCTAATTGATAGAAAATATTTGAACTCATATTTACACCGTGTCAAGTCTTTCCGTTTGCCAACACAACAATAAATGATACTTTTATTATACATTTTTGGCTTATTTTACTATTTTTGTACTATATAAGTATCATAAAATGAATATTTACGCCAAAACAGATGATGTTATTCTGCAAGAAATTGGGGAACGAATAAAAGAAACACGGATTTCTAAAAAACTAAGTCAAAAGGAACTCGCTGAGGCGGCTGGTGTGCAGCGTGTATTGGTAAGTAGAATTGAAAATGGAAACAATTTTAATTTAGCTACGCTCATAAAACTACTCAGAGCTTTAAGCAAACTAGAGGACTTAGATAAAATTCTTGATGTAGAAAAAGACATAGAACTTTTAAAACTTTTTGAAGAATGAGTGTTCAGGTAAAATATAAAGGCAAATTGGTTGGAAAAGTGGTAATGAACAATAATCAGTACTTTTTCAAATACGAAAATGCTTTTCTAGAACTCGGTGTAGATTTAGCACCGCTTCAAATGCCTTTGAAAAATAGCAAGGGTAAAATTTATACTTTTCCAAACCTAAATCCGAATACTTTTTATGGTTTACCTGGTTTGATAGCAGATTCGCTTCCAGATAAATTTGGTAATAACATCTTAAACACTTGGCTCAATAAAAAAGGTAAAGATTTGAGCAGTTTGAATAGTCTAGAACGCTTGAGTTATATTGGAAATAGAGGAATGGGCGCATTAGAATTTTTGCCCGAAATAAAAAATGAACTTTTTTCAAAATTAAATGATGCTAAAATAAATTTGAATGAATTGTCTGATATTTCTCAGCAAATTATTTCAAGTAAAAAAGACTTAAAAGTTAATGCGAAAAACAATATTTCTTTAGCACAACTTATAGATGTAGGAACTTCTGCTGGTGGCGCAAGAGCAAAAGCATTAGTTTCTATCAACGATAAAACGGGAGAAATAAAAGCAGACCATCAGAAAAGTGAAAAGGATTTTTCATATTATATAGTGAAATTTGATACTATTTCTGACCAAACTAATGTAAGTACAGAAGTTTGCCTTACGGAATATGCTTACTACAAAATGGCTCGAAAAGCAGGTATAGATATGATGACGTCAAAACTTCTAGAAGAAAATGGTCGTTTTCACTTTGCTACAAAACGTTTTGACAGAACAAATTCTGGCGAAAAAATACATACACAGACACTCTGCGCTATGGGTCATTATGACTACAGAGATTTTACAAACAATAGTTATGAAAATTTGTTTTATGTAGCCAGAGCTATAAATGTTGACTACAGAAGTAGAGAACAACTGTTTAGAATGATGGTTTTGAATGTAATAACAAGAAACTTAGACGACCATTCTAAAAATTTTGGCTTTCTGATGACCAAAACAGGAAAATGGAAAGTGAGTCCGGCTTACGACATCAATTTCAATTACGACCCAAAAGGACTTTTTACGCAGTATCATAAAATGTCTATCAACGGAAAAGTGGAAAATATAAACCGAGCAGATTTACTAGAACTTGCAAAGCAAAACTCTATAAATAAACCAGAAAATATTATTAAAGAAATTAAAGAGGCAGCGAGTTTATTTCCTCAAATTGCTAAAAACAACAGCATTTCTGAAGAATTAAGCACCTATATTGCTTCTTGTTTTTTGATGGAAATTTAAAAATATCATAAATGCTTGTATCTTTGATAGTATCAAATGATAGTATCAGTATGAAACCACCTTATGACATTACACCCAAAACGCTAAAATTGATTAGTTCAATTTCTGAAAAATTAGGTGCTATTAATGCCAATTTTCTCAATAAACCATCTACTACTTTAAGGAAACAAAACAAGATTAAGACGATTCATTCTTCTTTAAAAATAGAAGGAAACACGCTTACAGAAGAGCAAATAACGGCTTTGCTAGAAAACAAAAGAGTTCTTGGACCACAGAAAGATATTCAAGAAGTATTGAACGCTATTGCAGTTTACGAAAGTATAAATAAGTACAAAGCGCATTCTGAAAAATCATTTTTAAAAGCACACCAAAAATTAATGCAGTCGTTAATAGCCGATGCAGTAAAATACAGAAAACAAGGCGTAGGAATAGTTAAAGGATCAAAAGTAGAACATTTGGCTCCGACTTATGAAAATGTACCTTTTTTGATGAAAGATTTGTTTGCCTATTTAAAAACAGATGAAATTGAATTGATAAAAAGTTGTGTTTTTCATTACGAAATGGAATTTATTCATCCATTTGTAGATGGCAATGGCAGAATGGGGAGACTATGGCAAACAATAATTTTGATGAAAAAATATCCTGTTTTTGAATTTATTGCTTTTGAAAAATTAATTAGTGAAAACCAAGAAACATACTATAATGTATTGTCTCAGTGTGATAAAGCAGGAAATTCAACACTATTTATAGAATATATGTTGTCTATAATAGATAAATCTTTGGATGAATTATTGAATTTTAATAATAGAAACTTTAATACTAAACAAAGACTTGAATACTTTATCTCATTACACTTCAAAACATTTTCAAGAAAAGATTATATGGATACCTTTAAAGATATTTCTTCTTCTACTGCAAGTAGAGATTTAAAAAAAGGAATTGATTTAGGTTTATTTATTAAAATTGGAGAAATGAATAAGACAAGGTATAAAATTGTTTGCTTTAAGCTATAATCAAAAATATAAAAATAACATATTTACTATAATCAATAAAAATAAATGCTAGGTCACGAAATCTTACTCCGAAAACTAATGCCATTAAGACATTTTTTAGTTAAAAATTCTATAAATGAAACTAATATTGAATCAATAAGGAAATATATTGATAAAATTACAATTCTTACTAGCCTTACATATAAGCAGAAAATAGAAAGTTTTAAGCGTGTAACTATCAACTCAAATATACTTGGAGGTAATAAAAGAATAAATGAAATAAGTCATTTAAAATATCCCCCTAAAGAATATGTAAAAAGATATGGAAGGGCTAATAATATTAACGAAAGTGTTTTATATGCAACTTTTGATCCTATAACTGCCTTATCAGAAATGCGTCCTAAAATTGGTGATTTAATAACCATTTCAACCTGGAAACTAAAAACTGACTATGACTTAACTGTAACTCCCATTTTTAAAAACACTACAAAAAATGAAGAAGTTTATAATGGAGTGTCATTAAGAGCAAGTATCGAATATAGAAAATCGCTTCAACAATATGATGATGACCAATTAAAAAAGCAACTTGATATAATAATTCAATTTATTGCAGACTGTTTTAACAAAGAGGTTGACGATAACAATCATTTTGATTATTTTTTAAGTTCATATTATTCAAATAGAATTTTTTGGGAGTTACAAAATGGAGAAATAGATGCAATACTTTATCCAAGTGTGAGACAATCTTTAACTTTGACAAATATAGCAATTAAACCAAAAATTTTTGATGCGAATTACGAGTTAGAAAAAGTCGAAGAAAGTATTATAAGACAAATTCCGACTAAAGAAAAAAAAGGTTGGTTTATGGAAGGAACAGATAGTTCAAAAACATTTGATGATAAATTAATTAAATGGAACTAAACCTACCCCACCTCATAAGTCTCGCCACTAAACAATAAATCATCAATATTTTTTACTGATGCATTTTCTTTGGCTTCTGCTATTTGATAGTGAATGATTTGATTAGAAACCTAAACAATCTTTCTTTTTATTAAACTTCTTGCTGAATGATGTATCGTCAAAATATTAATATCACTTTTATCGATATTATAAATAATTCTATAATTTCCGACTATTATTTCTCGAATAGATTCTATATTAAACTCAGCAACAATTTTTCCTTTCTTAGGGAAATTTATTAAACCTTTACACCTTGAAACTAAATTATTAGTAGTTAATCGTGAATATTTTATCGAATCTTTTGCAATATATTCAGCAATATCAGTAAGATCATTTAATGCTCTTTTTGACCAAACTATTTTAAACACTCGTCAATATGTTTTAACACTTCTTCAGTTGTAAAAGTATTTCCTTCTTCAATATCTTTAAGACCTTGTTCTACTTTATCTACTAAGATAATTTTTTCAATAACATCTTCAATCGTAAATTCTTTAGGCAAAGAATCTATAGTTGCTTTTAATTTTTCTTTAGTAATCATACTATAAAGTTAGTGAAATTATTTTAAAAAAAACCTACTCCACCTCATAAGTCTCGCCACTAAACAATAAATCATCAATATTTTTTACAGATGCATTTTCTTTGGCTTCTGCTATTTGATGATGAATGCTTTGGTCGAATGTGACATCTTCTATTGCTCTTATGACTCCAAAAACGATTGGATTTTGCAAACTTATCAGCATTTGATGAAGCGTTTTGTCTTCTTCTTTGGCATCGTGTACTAAAATATCTACTTCTGTTATGCCGTTTTCGCCTATTGTTGCTACTTCTAGTTTCAAACCATTCAAGACCAAACCATATTCGTTTTCTTTTCCAAAAAGCATTGGTTTGCCGTGTTCTACAGTTATTTGAGCGGTATTTCTATGTTCTTTGTCTAGAAATTTATCAAAAACACCATCGTTAAATATCACACAGTTTTGTAGTACTTCTATAATTGATGTACCTTCAAATTTTTCTGCTTCTACAAACAATTTCGTCATCGCTTTGGGATTATTTCCTGCTATTCTAGCAAAATATCTGGTATTGGCGCCCATTGCCAATTCGCCAGCAGAAAACGGTTTCTGTACACTTCCAAAAGGTGAGGATTTGGTTTTTAATCCCATTGCAGAAGTTGGCGAAAACTGTCCTTTGGTTAAACCATAAATTTCGTTATTGAACAAAATTAAATTCAAGTTTACATTTCTTCTTATTAAATGTATAAAATGGTTTCCACCAATAGCTAGCGAATCGCCATCGCCAGTAATTACCCAAACGCTCAAGTCTGGATTTGCCAACTTTACACCTGTAGCTATAGCTGGCGCACGACCGTGAATACTGTGCATTCCATAGGTTTCTACGTAGTAGGGAAAACGAGACGAACAACCAATTCCTGAAATAAAAACAATGTCTTCTTTCTTTTTGCCCATATCTGGCAAGGCGCGCTGCATAGCACGTAAAATGACATAATCGTCACAACCCGGACACCACCTTACTTCCTGGTCGCTTTCAAAGTCTTTCGATTTATATTTTACTAATTCTTCCATGTTTATTGCTTTAAAAGGTCTTCAAATGTACACATCAACTCTTCTACCGTAAATGGCATTCCTTGTACTTTATTGTACTGCAAAAATTTATTTTCAGGAAAACGATCTCTAAATATTTTTACCATTTGCCCCAAATTCAATTCTGCAACCAAAATCTTTGGATACTTTGAAAGGATTTCTGCTGTATTTTTTGGCATCGGGTTGATATAATTAAAATGTGCGTAGGCAATTTTTTTGCCTTGTGCGTTGGTTCGTTTTACAGCGGTGTGCAAACTCCCATAAGTTCCTCCCCAACCTATCACCAAAAGTTCTGCATCTTCAGCTCCTTCTAGCGTCAAATCTGGTATTCTTTGCGCTAGTTTTGAAATTTTTTCTGCTCTAATTTCTACCATACGCTGGTGGTTTTCTGGATGGTAAGAAACGGCTCCGGTATTTTCAGCTTTTTCCAAACCACCCAAACGGTGCTCTAGACCTTTCATACCAGGTATTGCCCATTCACGCACTAAATTTTCATCTCTTTCGTAGGGTAAATAATTTTCTTTTCCTGCTTTGGCAAAAGGAATGTTTATTTCTGCCATTTCTGCCAGTTTTCTTAGTCGCCAAGGTGCCGAACCATTTGCTATATAACCGTCTGAAAGTAAAATAACGGGCGTCATATTTTCTAGCGAAAGTTTTGCTGCTTCATAAGCCCAATCGTAGCAGTTTGCAGAAGTACTAGCCGCCAAAACAATGACTGGACTTTCGCCATTTCGTCCATACATGACTTGCAAAAGGTCAGATTGCTCTGTTTTGGTAGGCAAACCGGTACTTGGTCCACCTCTTTGTATATTTACGATAACGAGTGGTAATTCGGTCATCATAGCCAAACCTACAGCTTCTGCTTTTAGCGCCATTCCTGGCCCAGAAGTAGTGGTAATAGCCAAATTTCCTGCAAAAGAAGCACCTATAGCTGCTCCTACGCCTGCTATTTCGTCTTCTGCCTGAAAAGTAGTTACATCTAGTGCTTTATGCTTCGATAATTCGTGCAAAATATCTGATGCTGGCGTAATAGGATACGAACCCAAAAATAAAGGTAATTTTGCTTTATTTGCCGCTGCTATAAAACCCCAAGACAAGGCTTTATTTCCGGTAATGATACGGTAAGTTCCTTTTGCTAATTTTGCTGGAGAAACGGTGTAAGATTCTGGTAATAATTCTATCGTTTCGCCATAATGAAAACCCGCTTTTAGGTTCAAAATATTGGCATCTGCTATTTCGGGTTTGTTTTTAAATTTCTCTTTCAAAAACTGAAAAGTATGTTCCATAGATCGGTTAAACAACCAAAAAACAATACCTAGCGCAAACATGTTTTT
The DNA here is from genome assembly GCA_937139485.1 of uncultured Bacteroidota bacterium. Lineage (GTDB taxonomy): Bacteria > Bacteroidota > Bacteroidia > Chitinophagales > UBA8649 > CAKZQD01. Next base: position 24,940 of record CAKZQD010000200.1, read on the forward strand.
GCTTCGCAGTACATCTTTATTTCCAAGACCAGAATCTTTTAAATTTTCTTTGGTCAAAGCCGTAATCGGTGCTTCTACCAGTCTATAATCTTCTAGCATGTCACTTTCCAAAGGATTATGTTCATAACCTGCTTTGAGGATATTTTTCTTATTGAAACTATCGGTGTCTATAATTAGAATTTTTCCTTTTGGAAGCGATTCCAAATTGGTTTTCAAAGCCGCAGGATTCATCGCTACCAATACATCTACGGCATCGCCAGCGGTATTGACTTCATTGTTTCCTATTTGCACTTGAAAACCCGAAACACCGTAAACGCTTCCTTGTGGAGCACGTATTTCTGCAGGGAAATTTGGGAAAGTAGATACATCGTTTCCAAACAATGCCGAAGTATTGGCAAATTCAGAACCTGTAAGCTGCATTCCATCTCCAGAATCGCCTACGAAACGAACCACTACGCTATCTAATATTTTTGTGCCTTTGGTAGACATAAATTATTTATTTTTGAATGAATTACAAAGTTACGACTTAAAAAATCAAGTTTTATGATTTAGATTACATAAGATGTTCATTTGAATTTCTAACTTTGTAGTATTAAATGAAATTGGATTACTAATAAATCGTCTTTGCCGACTTTGCTAAAACTACTGAGAGTTTGAAGCAATCTCGTGTCTACTGAAATTGAATAAGATTGTTTCTTCTCTGCGTTCATCGCTATGAAGCACTTCAATCAACCTGCAATAAGATATTTTTATTAGTAATTTTAAAATGAAAAAGATGGCTTTAAAAATAACTGACGACTGTATAAATTGTGATGCTTGTATTCAAGAATGCCCAAATACTGCTATTTATGAACCAGACGAAAAATGGACTTATGCAGACGGAACAAGCCTTGCTGGAATTATTCAAACATTAAATGGCGAAAAAAAAGATGCTAATAAAGAGTTTAAACCCGTTTCTGAAGAGTTTTACTTTATAGTAGAAGATAAATGTACCGAGTGTAAAGGTTTTCATGAAGAGCCTCAGTGTGCTAGCGTTTGTCCTGTAGATTGTATTATTATAGACGAAGAATTGGCCGAAAGTGAAGAATTGTTGTACAAAAAGAAGGATTGGATGCACGAGAATTAATGAGAGAATGTTGGAATGGGAGAATGAGAGAATGGGGTTTGCTTAGACTAAGGACTTTTAGATAGATTTTAGATCTAATCAAGTCTTATGACCGCTGCGCAGAAGGACTTTTAAAAACAAAAAAAATTGAAATTCAAAATCCGAAGGTATTTTAGGATACTTTAAAAAAAAGAAAAATAAAATTCGAAATTTGAAATTTAAGTGTGTTTGAACTTTCTAAAACAATGAGGAAATTACAAAATAGTAAAGTCGAATAGCGGAGTCAAACAAACATCCAACTTCTAACATCCAACTTCCAACAAAAAAACTACATTTTAGTATTTTTATGAAAAGTGCTTTGATATGAAAAAAAAGATTGGCTGCACAGAAATTAATGAGAGAATGTGCGAATGAGAGAATGAAAGAATGTTGTTTGCTCAGAAAATTAAGATTTAGATAAAAGACTTTTGACTGCTGCGCTTTGGACATAAGACCGCTACGCTAAAAGACGAAATGTACAAAAAGGCGAGTCAAAAAAAACTTCCAACATCTAACTTCCAACACCCAACAAAAAAAACAACATTTTTGTTTTTTATTTAAAAGAATAAACTTACTTTTGCAGTCCTTAAAAAAGAAGAAATAATTATGGCAAATCATAAGTCAACAAAAAAAAGAATAAGACAAACGGAAAAAAGACGTTTACAAAATAGATATTTCGCAAAAACTATGCGTAATGCTATTAGAGATTTAAGAGCAATGGAAACTAAAAAAGATGCAGAGGCAAAATTAGGTTCTGTAATATCTTTAGTAGACAAAGTAGCTAAGAGAAATCAAATACACAATAATAAAGCATCAAACATTAAGTCTAAATTAATGAAGCATGTAAATGCTATGTAATTAACTTTTGCATTGAAAATATTTATAAAGCCTTGATAATTTTATCAAGGCTTTTTTACATAAAAAAAGGAAATCAATATTGATTTCCTTTTTTTTGGTTTTGTTTATACTTATGTTGTTATTAATTGTATTGGTTGTTCTAAGTATTTTTTCAAAGGCTGCTCTTCAAATAAAGAAGTCAGCGTCAATTCATTTTTAATTAATGGTCGTATTATATTGAAAGCATCATAAAGTATTTTTGAAGCTTTAGCTACGTTGGTTACCTTATCTACCATTAGATTAGTAGAACCAAATGCTGCTACACCAAAGAAATATCGTATCAGGGTTTTATGATCTCTTTCTATTCCTGCTAATAGTTTTAAAGGCATTTGAGCATTTTTTCCTCCTTTTTTCAAATATTCATACACGGCTTCTTTCAATAGCTGATTACTCATAACGCCATACAGCGCATTTGCCAAAATATTTACATTTGCATTGGCGTGATGTCTTTCTTTGTAGTAAACTTTTACTTTTGTAGAAACCAAATCTGCGTTTTTGAAGTTTGGAAGGCTCAATAAATGATTGCTCAGTAAATAAATATCTGCAAAAATAGCCGTAAGTCCACCACCTGTAAGCGGATGACGCATATTTAAAGCATCACCAAGCAAAACTGCTCCTTTTCTTATCAGTGGTTTTGCTGGCATATAGTGGTTTGCCATAATTTTAAATTTCCCTTCTTCCATAGCTGCTTCAAAAGATGGTTTCATTTTAGCTGGTAAAAAAGGTAAAATATTATCTTTCAAATAGTTATATATCTGCGGACCTCTTCTAGGCGGTGTGCTGCTCGGAAAATCTACCAAAATTCTAACTTCCGAACTTGATATAGGATAGCAAACAGACGGTGTATCTGAAGTCATTAATACGTGTCCGTGATTTGGAAATGGTAAGTCACAGTTTTTTAAAACAATACCTATAAAATGTGATGTAATTTCTTTTTCTGGGTTTGAAAAATCTTGTCTAAAACGAGAATAAAAACCATCGCTGATAATCGTTAGGTCTGCTTCTAGGTTAAATTCTAGTTCTAGCTCGTTGTCATAATACGTCACACCTTCTATTTTCCCAGATTCGTCTTCGTTTATTCTTTTTACTTCTCCTTTTATTTGCTGCACATTTTGGTAAGAAAGTGCTTCTTTTCTCAAATTTTGTAAGAAATGACCGCTATTTACACCTACACCAGATTTATCTTTAGAGCCATCGTCGTTGTAAGAAATGCTAAACATCTCCTCTCCTTTTATTAAACCATAACCGTAAACAGGCTGCGCATCAAAACCTTCCAAGCAGTGTTTCAAACCTAAAGTTTCTAACATTTTTACTGCTCCAGGTTGTAAAAGCTCTGCTACAATTCTGTCTTTGTAGTCAAAATCTCTATCTACAAGCGCTATCGTTTTTCCTTGTTTTCCTAGGTAAGCTGCTACGGTGGCTCCTGCCATTCCTGCGCCTACTATGATGATGTCAAATTTGTTTTTCATTTTCTTAGGATTTTGGTGTGTTATCATATCACCGTCATTACGAAAAGCGCTTTTTCAGCGTGATGAAGTAATCTGCTGGTCTGGAATACCTCTTGTGAAACTTCCAAAAGATTGCTTCTTCGTTCCTCATCGCAATGACGAGAACGAACTATAAATTAACTGAATCTAAAAGTGCCTTGAGTGTTTCAAAATGTTTTGAATCTGGCTGATTTTTTGACTTGATGTCTTCGATAAATTTATCGTAGTAGTATTTGAAATCTTCCATAGATTTTACGGCTCCAAAAATTTCCATCGTCATACTTCGGTCTATCTTTACGATACCTTGAAGTGCTTCCGAATTGTTATACAACTTAGACAGTGTAGCTACTGCCATAATTTGTGGAATGGCGCAAAACCTAAATACTTGTCTGTTTTTCAAAAGCGACATATATTCTATAGCTTGTGGCAAATGGTTTAGTGCATTAATTACCATTTCATTTAAACAATCTAGCGATTTTTGATCTGTAGGATTTTTTACAAAAAAGTCTTTTTCTTCAGCGTATTGTTTCCAAATTTCTTCTGGCCAAAAGAAACGATCTTGGTAAATATCTTCCCAATAATCTCTAGTGATATTTGTTTTTTGTAAGAGTAAACCCATTGCATTTGAAAGTTCGGTTTTCTCTTTTAAGAAACTTTCTTCCAAACCTGAAGCAGAAAAAACATCAGACAAACCGATACCAACCAAACCAGCTACATAATGACAATATTTGTCGTATTGTGCTTTGGTTTTAATTTCGGTTTCAGCAAAATCTGCCATTCCGGCGCCCATCATTTTAGTGATTTTTCTGATTGCTGCTTGATATTCTGGTTTTAGCGTTGAAGTAAATCTTGCTACTTTGTAGTATTTTTCTAGTAGCTCTACTTCATTTTCGTTTTCGCCTATATTCATAAGGCAATAAGAAGAATTGGTACATTTCAAATAAAAAGTTTTTAAAGTCTGTGCCTTAAAATTTTCCTCCACACTCATATCATCTTCTATAGAATCTAGTGCGCGCAGCACTAAATAAAAAGCTGCGATGGCATCTTTCAATTCTGTAGGCAACTGCTGAATGACTAAGGCAAAAGAACGCGATACTTTGGTAAGGCTCTCGTAACAGAAATCTTTGTCCGATTTTTCTTTTGACAATTTACTTTTTACTTTGTTTTTACTTAGATTTACAACAGAACTAAATGTAGTAACTGCTCCAGAAAAACTTCTTGCGGTATTTGTTATATCAAAACTCATACTGCAAAGTAAAAGGGAAAAACCGCTCAGCAAGTACAAGTATTCTTTTGAAACGTATTTGGACGTACGAATACTGAAATACACACGCTAGAACTATTGACTATCAGAAACTTATAACAAGCTATTCTGTTTTTAAAATTTAGGATTTTATCTTGTAAAAATGTTTTAATAGAGCTTAAATGAAAATAAAAATGCGATAAAGTTCGTATTTCAAGAACTTTTATTAACTTTGTATTATTCAATATGAAACGAATTATAGCAAAAAGAACATTGAGAGAATTTTGGACCAAACATCATGACTCAGAACAGTATTTGAAAACTTGGTTTGATACTGTTAAAAAGTCAAATTGGAAAACGCCCAACGATGTTAAAAAGAGCTATATAAATGCAAGTATTTTGAAAAATTCAAGAATCGTATTCAATATTAAAGGAAATACTTACAGACTAATTGTAAAATTTAATTTTGAACGTCAGTGGGCATTTATACGCTTTATTGGTACACATTCTGAATATGATAAAATAGATGCAAACAACATTTAATTATAAAATTATGAATATTAAACCCATAAAAACAGAGCAAGACTACGACAAGGCATTGCTAAGACTTGAAGCAATTTTTGATGCACCCATAAACACTATGGAAGGTGATGAAGCAGAAATTTTGTCTTTATTAATTGAAAACTATGAGAACGAATTTCACTCTATAGATTTACCAGACCCTATTGAAGCCATTAAAATACGAATGGAAGATTTGAATTTTAAGCAAAAGGATTTAGTAGGAATAATAGGTGGAAAAAGTAGTGTTTCTGAAGTTTTAAATAAAAAGAAAAGATTGACAATAGAAATGGTAAGAAAGCTTGAAAAGTTTTTAAATATTTCTGCTTCAGTTTTAGTAAATCCATATAAACTTTCTGTTTAACTCAACAACTTAGGTTTTTAAAGTAGATTATTGTCTAAAAAAAGGTGCAACATTAAGTATTCAGACATCATTTGAACTTCTAAAAGTTTTGAAATGACATAATGATATATCTTTGACAAAAAATAATAACAAGATTTACATCATACAAATTTCTTGTTCTTACTAAAAGATTCTTCAGTCGTACCTCCTTCTGAATGACGTTAAAAACTTATAGCATGTTAGAAGTAAAAAAATCTTGGAAAGATTGGAAATTATTTACCAAAAATGGAAGACAGTTTTGGGCGTATAAATCTAAAGCCGAAAAGCTTGAGGATGTTGTACACGAAAATCACGAATTGTCTGAGGCAGATATTTGCCAAATGAAGGAAGATTTTGCCTTTAATAAAGCTGTAAATCCAAATTCTGGCGATAAAGTATTTCGTCATTTACAAATAGCAAAAGGTTTTGAAGCTTATAAAAACGAAGCTAAATCTGATGCTTTTGAAGATAAAGTAGAACATACAATAAAAAAAGGATTTCACTTTTTCAAACATTTACTTTCAGACGAAGGACATTTACCTGGCGACTACGGTGGACCAATGTTTCTAATGCCTGGGTTAATTATTGCATCTTATTTAGCCAAAAAACCACTTCCAAACCAGCATCAGGAATTGATGAAAATTTATATCAATAACCACCAAAATGATGATGGCGGTTGGGGTTTTCATATAGAAGGTCATTCTACGATGTTTGGAACCGTGATGCAATATGTTTCTATGCGTTTGCTTGGTGCAGATAAGCACGAACCAAGTCTTGCAAAAGCCAGAAACTGGATAAAAGCAAACGGTGGTGCTTCAAGTATTCCGTCTTGGGGAAAGTATTATTTATCAGTTTTAAATGTGTACGACTGGAAAGGTTTTAACTCTGTTTTTCCTGAATTATGGTTGCTTCCAAAATGGCTTCCTTTTCATCCATCTAGATATTGGTGTCATAGTAGAATGGTGTATTTGCCTATGGCGTTCTGCTTTGGACACAAGATAAAAGCTGAAGAAAATGACTTGATTTTATCTTTGAGAGAAGAAATTTATACTGAAAAGTATGAAGAAATCAACTGGAAAAAACAAAGAGACAACTGCGCCGAAACAGATATGTACACCGACCAAACCAAATGGTTAAAACTAATGAATTGGTTTACGAATACTTATGAAAAAGTCGCGCCAAAGTTTTTGAGAAAGCGTGCTTTGAACTACATTATGGATTACATCAACGCTGAAGATATTCAGACCAAATATGTAAACATAGGACCGGTAAACCAGGCGATGAATTCTATCTGCGTTTGGAAAGAATACGGTGCTGATTCTGAGCAATTTGAGAAACACTATGAGCGTTGGTTTGATTATCTTTGGCTAGCTGAAGACGGTATGAAAATGGGCGGTTATAATGGCGACCAACTCTGGGAAACGGCTTTTACCATACGTGCAATGAACGAAAGCAAGATAGGGAAAGAATTTCCTGAAGCAATGACGAAAATGTACGATTTTGTAGATTATACGCAGATAAAAGAAGAGAATTACAAGCACGAAGAATTTTTTAGACAGCCTGCAAAAGGTGGTTGGCCGTTTTCTACTTTAGAGCACGCTTGGGTTGTAACAGACTGTACCGCAGAAGGTTTGGGTGCTTGTTTGAGTATGCATCATCAAAAAATAGGTGAGCAAAAAGTAAGCGGCGATAGATTGAAAGAAGCTGTTGATTTGCTGCTTGGAATGCAAAACAAAGATGGCGGCTGGGCGACTTATGAAACGACACGTTCTTATAATTGGTTAGAAAAATTAAATCCTTCTGAGGTTTTTGCAGATATTATGCAAGATTATAGCTGGGTGGAATGTACTTCTGCTACCATTCAAGGGTTATTAGAATTTAAAGAACAATATCCTGACTACCGAAAAGCTGAAATAGAAGAAGCTGTGGTGGAAGGTCTAGAAGTGATTTTAGAAAAACAACGTGCAGATGGCTCTTGGTATGGTGGCTGGGGTGTTTGTTTTACTTACGGAACTATGTTTGGCATTGAAGCCTGCGCTAGAATAAAAGGACTGGGTATTTATGATGCTGCCAAGCTAGACAAAGTGATGGCAAAAGCTTGCGATTTTCTAGTAAAACACCAAAAAGCTGATGGTGGCTGGGGCGAAAGTTTTGAGTCTTGCTCTACTAAAGAATATGTGGAAGCTTACACTTCGCAGGTTATTAATACGGCTTGGTCTTTACTGGGTCTAATGGCGGCAAACTACAAAGATGCGTCTGTAATAGAAAACGGAATGAAACTTTTAATGAGCCGACAAACCAATGAAGGCGATTGGCTGCAAGAAAATATTTCTGGTGTGTTTAATTTTAACTGTATGGAAACCTATAGTAATTATAGGAATATTTTTCCGTTGTGGGCGTTGAATAGGTGGTATGGGAAACAAATTAAATAGTAAAATGGACTTTAAATTTTATCATGGAACTTCAAACATTTTTCTAGATTCAATAAAAGAAAATGGATTAGGAGGATTAGAACGAAAAGTCCGTTCTGATAAAGGAGGTCATTATAAAATAACCAAAGAATTGACCGAATTGGTAGAGGCTCTAGTTTTAAAGAAACCACCTATAAGTTTAGCGGCTATTCATCGCAAGGTTGTTGAAATAGCGAAACAAAAAGGTTTAGTTG
>CAKZQD010000201.1 GCA_937139485.1 uncultured Bacteroidota bacterium
GTATTTACCTTTCAAACAAAAGCGTAAAACAAGAGGAACTATTGCTAGAGATAAAGGTTTAGAAGGTTTGGCTAAAATGCTCATGACCCAAAACGGAAATGATGTTGAAGGCATGGCAAAACGTTTTTTAAATCGAGAGGTGAAAAATACAGATGAAGCACTTCAAGGTGCTAGAGATATTATTGCAGAATGGGTAAATGAACGACTTTCTGCAAGAGAAAAAATGCGAAAATTGTTTAAACGTGAGGCAATAATTACTTCAAAATTAAGTAAAAAGGATAAAACTGAAGCAGCGCAGAAATATCGTGATTATTTTGAGTTTTCGGAATCTAGCTCAAAAATAAAATCGCACAGATTGCTTGCTATTTTTAGAGGCGAAAAAGAAAGTTTTTTAAAAGTAAAAATAGAACCAAACAAGGCAAAAGCCGTTGATATTTTAAAACCAATGTTTGTACGAGACGTAAATAAAGCTTCTTTGGAAGTAGAAAAAGCCGTTGAAGATGCCTACAAAAGACTTTTGAAACCTAGTTTGGAAACAGAACTAAGAAAAGAACTTAAAGAAAAAGCGGACAAAGTTGCCATTGATGTTTTTGCCGAAAACTTAAAAGAATTGCTTTTGGCTGCGCCTGTTGGAGCAAAAAAAACTATGGGAATAGATCCTGGTTTTCGTTCTGGATGTAAAGTAGTTTGTTTGAATGAAAAAGGAGATTTTTTGAAATATGAAAGTATATTTCCGCACGCTCCGCAGGTTCAAAAAGCTAAAGCAGAAGAAACTTTAAAAGCATTAATTCAAAAATACAAAATTGAAGTTATTGCTATTGGAAATGGAACTGCTGGAAGAGAAACTGAACGACTGGTAAAAAATTTAAACTTAGATAACTCTATTCAAATTTATTTGGTAAATGAAGATGGTGCTTCTATATACTCTGCTTCTGAGGTAGCTCGTGAAGAATTTCCTAAAGAAGATTTAACGGTAAGAGGTGCAATTTCTATAGGAAGAAGATTGATGGATCCGCTGGCAGAATTGGTAAAAATAGATGCAAAATCTATAGGTGTAGGACAGTACCAATACGATGTAAACCAAAAACAACTCAAAAATAGATTAGACGCCGTAGTAGAATCTTGTGTAAATAATGTTGGTGTAAATATAAATACGGCAAGCAAATATATATTGACTTATATTTCTGGATTGGGCGAAACTTTGGCACAAAATATAATTGATTACCGAAAAGAAAATAAAGGAATTTCTTCGAGAAAAGAATTGAAAAAAGTGGCTAGAATGGGTGCAAAATCTTATGAACAATCTATAGGTTTTATAAGAGTAAACAATCCTAAAAATCCCTTGGATAATTCTGCCGTTCACCCAGAAAATTACGACTTGGTAAAAACTATTGCAAAAGACTTAAACACAAATATTGAAAACCTTATTGGAAATAAAGAACTGATTTCTAAATTAGATAAAACTAGGTATTTAAAAAATGTTGGTGTAATGACACTAAACGATATAATAAACGAGTTGCAAAAACCAAGTAGAGATCCTAGAAGTGCTGCTGAGGCTTTTTCTTTTGATGAAAATATAAAAACAATTGCTGATGTGGTTCCTAGAATGATTTTACCAGGAATTGTTACAAACGTAACTAATTTTGGTGCTTTTATAGATTTAGGAATTAAGCAAAATGGCTTGGTTCATATTTCAAATATGTCTGAAACTTTTATTTCAGATCCTTCAGAAGTTTTAAAAGTAAACCAAAAAGTAATGGCAAAAGTTATTGATGTAGATATGCAAAGAGGAAGAATTGGATTGAGTTTGGTGCTTTAGAAATACTCAAAAACCTTTGTGTTTCAAAAGATTTTCCTTTATAATTTTAAACTTTTTGCTTTTTCTAGAAGAAGATACATGCATAGGTATTGTACCAACATTTATTAAAGTACCAAATGTTACTGCTAACGAACCTATTGCCATACCAAAACCTTCTCTATTGTTTCTAGTTCTGTAAATTATGTTTCCGCCTAAACCCATTAACACCGTACCAAAAACATTAAACCCAATTCCCATACCCAAAAATCCATTTTTTGCTTTACTTAGCCTATGTAGTAGCACAATTTGTTTTCTTTTATTAAAATTATTTAAATCAATTTTTGAAGAGTCAATTTTCAATTTTGCTAACAGATCAAACATTACTGGACTTATTTCGACTTTAGCAATTTTATTATCTTGAAGTTTTATTTCTTCTTTTAAATTTTCAATTCTTTTTTCTAGTAAAGTTTGTGTTAATACTTCTTGAGTTGCAAAAAAAATAAAAATACCTGCTAAAAATATATTTTTCATTTATTATTTATTTAAAAATGTTTAGTATTTATTAATCTACGCTGCAATTCAAAAAAATGTTTTCTTTTTTTAGTAGCCGCAAGGTGCACAGGAACAGAAACGCCATTAATACCCAAACCAAGTACTAAAGGAAATATTCCCATAGCAATAACACCACCGTTTGCATTTATAGCTGTAGCGTAAACTCCTACACCTACTAAAAGTACACCAACAGAATTTAAAAAAACGGCTCCATTGGTTAATCCATTTTTGGATTTTTGAGCTTGAAAAAATAAATTAATTTGCTTTCTATCTTCTAATGTTGTGAAGTCAAATTTAGAAACACTTATACCCAGTTTAGTAAGTTTTTTTAATTTAAAAGGGTTTATTTCTGCATAGATTGCATTTTGTTTTTCTGAATAAATTTTTTCTAATCTAAGCAATTTATCATCCAGTTTAGTTTGACTATAAGCATTATTAAAAACAAAACACACTAGCAGTATAAAAATGTTTCTCATAATTATTGTCTTTCTGTTTTTTCCCAAACTCCACCTTCTTTTTTACATACAGATTTTGCTTTTGCTCTATCTAAAAGGCTGTTGGTACAAATTTCTTGTACGTCTGTATTTATGGTGCATTTATTGCATTTTGCACAAGAAGAAAGGCTCAGCATAATAAGCAGTATTGTAAAAAAACTTATAGATTTCATAATTATAGGATGTTTTTCAAAGATAAACTATTTTTTACTTCTCCAAGAGAGTAAATCATTTTTGTTTTTCGATACAAAACCTACTTCTATTAAATGTTTTAATATTTCAGCAAATTTTGTTTTGTTATTTTCTTTTAAAGCCATCATTAAATCTAAAGCGGAATGCGGTTTTTTAATTAATGATTTTTTAATTCTAAAGGCATATTTCTCTACTTCATCTAGTTCAAAATCTTTAATGTTTCTACCAAGGCAAACATCACAAATACCACAAGGAAATTCTAAGCTTTCGCCAAAATATTTTAACAATTGTATGCTTCTACAAACTTTTTTTTCTTGACTATAAGCTAACATTTGCAAATGCTTTTCTTCAAATGTTTGTATTCGTTCTTGAATATATTTTGCATCTAAGTTTAAATTATTTTCTTCCATTCTTGCTTCTGTAAAAAAAATATATGGATTTGAATTTCTAGCTTCGTAATACAAAACTTGTTGCATTTCTAGCTGTTTTAAATGCTTTTGTAATTCTGAAATTTCTATGTTCAATTTTTGTGCTAAAAATTTTTCATTTACTTTGGTATATCCATCAAACATTCCACCATAAGACCTCAACATTAACTGCAATAAATCTTTAAACTTCTGCTGTTTTTTTACAAAATTCTCAAATTGATGTTTTCCCGTTCTAATATAAACTTTTGCTTCTTGATTAAATGCTTCTGAAAGTGAAAGATATTCGTGATATTCTAAAAACTTTAATGCGTGATAGGTTTTTAATACACCAAGTTTATTTCTTCCACAAAAATCTACAATATCGAAGGCAAAAGTTTGTTCGAAACCCGCTCCGATGGCTAATTGAAAAAAATTACCCAATGCAACATAAGCAGATTTAATTTCTTCTATACTTGGCATTGTTTTCTTTAAAGTAGATTGGATTTTAAGCTTGTCGGTATCATTTGTAAGTAAAACGGCATAAGCTTTTTTGCCATCTCGCCCAGCTCTACCTGCTTCTTGAAAATACGCCTCCAAACTATTGGGCAATGTTATATGTATTACAACTCTTACATTTGGTTTGTCTATTCCCATTCCAAAAGCATTGGTTGCTACAATTACTTTTAATTTATCTTGAATCCATTTTTGCTGCCTTTCGTCACGTTGTTCAATACTTAAACCTGCGTGATAATATGTAGAAGAAATTCTATTTTCATTCAAATAATCTGAAATTTCTTTGGTCTGTTTTCTATTTTGAACATAAACTATTGCGCTACCTTTTACTTTTTGCAAAATATCGAGCATTTTTGTCACTTTAGCTTGCTCATACAAAACAGAATAGGACAAATTTGTTCTTTGGAAACTTTTTTGAAGTACATTTTGTTTTTCAAACTGCAATTTTGTTTGAATATCAATTACAACTTTTGGTGTTGCTGTTGCAGTAAGTGCAAGTATTTTTATATCAGGTTTGTGTTCTCTTAAATCTGAAATTTTTAAGTAAGCTGGTCTAAAATCATAACCCCATTGCGAAATACAATGTGCTTCGTCTACAGCTATAAAACTTACTTTCATACTTTTAAACCGAGCTATAAATAAATCTGAATTTAAACGTTCTGGAGAAAGATACAGAAATTTAGTTTCGCCATAAATACAGTTATCTAAAGCAATATCAATGGCTTCTTTTCGAATTCCACTATACAATGCAGTTGCTTTTATTCCTTTAGATTTTAGGTTTTGAACTTGATCTTTCATTAGAGCAATCAAAGGCGAAACAACTATACAAACACCTTCCATAGCAAGTGCGGGAACTTGAAAACAAATAGATTTTCCACCACCTGTTGGTAAAAGTGCTAATGTATCTTTTCCATCATAAATACTCTGAATAATATCTTCTTGAAGTGGACGAAACTCGTCATAATTCCAGTATTTTTTTAGTATGGTTTTAAACTCCCCTCTTGATAAGGCTTGGGGCTGTGTTGTTCGAATAATATTATCGTCATTTTTATCTAAAATAAATTTTTCTATAGTTCTCAAAACATTAGTCATATCATTGAGTACTTCATCATCTTGAAATCTTAAAACGGTAAGTCCTAATTCATTTAATCGTTTTTCTTTTATTTTATCTTTTTCTAAAACAGTTTCAAATTGATGTGTAATTCCATCTAATTCAATTACAAGTTCTAAGTCGTAACAATAAAAATCTACTATAAATTCATCCAGTGGTTTTTGTCTTATAAATTTCTGATCAAAAAATGTTTTATTTCTCAATTCGTTCCATAAAACAATCTCACTTTTTGTAGAATCATTTCTTAGTTTTTTTGCCAATTCTTTAAGTTTTGGATTATATGGAATTATTTTTCTCAAATTATTTAACTTTGAAAACACACCCCTAAGCCCTCTCAAGAGGGGAATTGGACTTACTGTATTTTGACTTACACTATTTTTTTACCGTATTTAATTTAAAATATTATGCTCTAATTATCAATTTCTGCACACACAAACTCTCCTCTTGAGAGGAGCTGGAGGTGTGTTGTTCGATTTATATTTTTACTAGTTATTTTCTCTTTCAAAATTAATAAATGTTTTTACTTCATAGACACACCCCTAAGCCCTCTCAAGAGGGGAACTGGACTTACTGTATTTTGACTTACACTATTTTTTACCATATTTAATTTAAAATATTATTCTAAAATTATTAAAAACAGTACAATCTAAACTCTCCTCTTGAGAGGAACTGGACTTACTGTATTTTGACTTACTTTATTTTTGAACAAAATTAATTAAAATATATTCTAAAAAACTAAACAATCCTACCATCTTTCATCACCAATTTTCTGTCAGACATTTCTGCTAGTTCTTGGTTATGGGTAACAATTATGAAAGTTTGCTGAAACTGATCTCTAAGATCAAAAAATAATTTATGTAATTCTTTAGAAGTTTCAGAATCTAAATTTCCTGAAGGTTCGTCTGCCATAATTATAGATGGTTCGTTCATTAAAGCTCTTGCTACTGCTATTCTTTGCTGCTCGCCACCAGAAAGTTGAGAAGGCTTGTGATTTAACCTATCTTTTAAGCCTAAAAACTCAATTAATTCTTTAGCTCTTTTCTCAGCTTTTGAAACGCTAGTGCCATTGATATAAGCAGGAATACATACATTTTCTAAAGCTGTAAACTCTGGTAACAAATGATGGAACTGAAAAATAAATCCAATTTCTTTATTTCTAAAATTATCTAGTTCTTTTTCATTGAAACCAAATACAGCTTGGTTATTTACTTTATAAGAACCTGTATCTGCTTTGTCTAATGTTCCTAAAATATGAAGTAAAGTAGATTTTCCAGCACCAGAAGAACCTACAATAGAAACTACTTCTCCTTTTTTTATTTCAAGAGAAACATCTTTTAATACTTGTAAATCTCCGTATGACTTTGTAATATTTTGAGCAACTAACATATTGCGAAGATAAGTTTTATTAGGAATATAATATTGTTATTTAAAGTTTAGAAAAACACTAATTTTACACTATGCAAAATATTGATATTGCTATATCGAATAAAAAGTTAAGTGTTGAAGATTGTTCTGACTTTGTAAAAGAGCCAAACTGCGGTGCAATAAATCTTTTTGTTGGAACAGTAAGAAACCAAACCAATAAAAAAGAAGTAACGAAACTAGATTTTTCTTCTTACGAACCAATGGCTTTAAAAGAAATGCAAAAAATAGCCGAAAAAGCACTTGATAAATTTGACATTTCAAAAATTGCTATTCATCATTTTGTTGGCGAATTACAAATTGGAGAAATTCCTGTAATTATTGCCGTTTCTTCTGCACATAGAACTGCTGGTTTTGAAGCCTGCCAATTTGCTATTGATACTTTAAAAGAAACTGTTCCAATTTGGAAAAAAGAATATTTTGTTGATGGAAGTGTTTGGGTTAATGCTACGCCTTGAACAGTTCAACAGTTATTCGGTTATTCAGTTGTTCAGTTATACAGTTTTTTAGTTAAACAGTTATTCAGTTATACAGTTATACAGTTATACAGGTAGTCGATTAGGTTATACAGTTATACAGTTGGTGGAGTGGGTTTCCATGTAAACATATTATTTACATTAGTAACTGTATAACTGTATAATAAAATAGGTTTAAAAATTTAGGGTCAAAAAATCGCAGAGAAGGGTAAAATAAACGGCTGTAATGAACTATCTTATATATGCGTCGATACCCCAAATCGAAAGTTTAACTTTGGGCGCGTAGGGGTCAGTAAATGCACTATCTAGGAAACTTAATGTTTTTTTCGTCTATAATCATATTAATCAAACAATAAAAAAACACTTAACTATCTGATAATCAGATAATTAAGTGTTTTTTAAAACGTTTTACATTTCTTAACAAATACACAAATTAACGCCAACTATAAGTTCTACTAATTTGTGCCGAATTAGGGAGAAACTAACCAGCCTAGGCACAAATTAACACCAACTATAACTTCTACTAATTTGTGCCGAATTAGGGAGAAACTAACCAGCCTAGGCACAAATTAACGCCAACTATAAGTTCTACTAATTGGGCCGAATTAGGGAGCAATTAACCAGCCTAGTCACAAAT
>CAKZQD010000202.1 GCA_937139485.1 uncultured Bacteroidota bacterium
CCTTGAGGGAAGTAGATGGGTGAATATAGTAAGAAGTCACCCTCTTATCTCCCTCAAGGGAGAGACATTCTTCGCAATTTTTTTGACTTTGTGTATGTTTACGGATAGTCATTATAGTTTAAAAATTTGAAACCGTTTTTTTTGCTTTTGTAATTTCCTAAACGGCTACCTGTGCTTTTATAGCAGGCGCTGGGTTGTAGTTTTTAATAGTTATATCTTCATATTTGAAATCAAAAATAGACTTTACATTTTTATTCAATTCTAAAGTTGGTAGCGTTTCAAATGGTCTGCTTAGTTGCAGGGCTACTTGTTCTTTATGATTAGAATATATATGTGCATCGCCAAAAGTGTGTACAAAATCGCCAACTTCAAGATTACAAACTTGCGCTATCATATGTGTAAAAAGAGCGTAAGAAGCAATATTGAATGGCACGCCCAAAAACACATCTGCACTACGTTGGTAAAGCTGGCAACTCAATTTGCCATCGGCAACATAAAACTGAAACAAGGTGTGGCAAGGCGGCAAACCAGATTTTGCCATTACGGGAATATCTTTTGGGTTCCAAGCCGAAACAATTAATCTTCTTGAATTTGGATTGGTTTTTATATCGTTTATCAAACTAGAAATTTGATCTATGCCTTCAAAATTTCTCCATTGCTTGCCATAAACAGGGCCTAGTTCGCCCCATCTTGCTGCAAATAAATCATCTTCTTTTATCTTTTCAACAAAAGTTTTCAATTCTGCTTTCCAAGATTCACTGTGCTTTGGAAACTTTTCTACTAAATTGTTTTGTTTTAAATAACTTTGAAAAGGCCACTCGTTCCATATTTTTACATTGTTATCTACAAGATACTTAATATTTGTTTCTCCTTTTAAAAACCAAAGTAGTTCGTGAATAATTCCTTTGGTAAAAACTTTTTTAGTAGTAAGCAATGGAAAACCTTTATTTAAATCGAACCGCATCTGGTAACCAAAAATAGATTGTGTACCTGTTCCTGTTCTGTCACCTTTAAAAGTGCCTTCGCTTATTATCTTTTTTAGTAGTTGGTGGTATGCTTGCATAGTCTTGCAAAATTAATATTTTGTTTATTTAAGTTTAAAATAGATATACGATATTGTGGATAAAGGTCTTTTTTACTTTTATGATATATATCATACATTTACAAATATTTTAATTTTAACTTTGTATTGCAAACAGTATTCATATGTGCTGTTTAGTTTGTTTTTAGAGAAAAGGAGGGCTGTTGTCCTCCTTTTTATTTTTTATATTGTTTATTAATTTTTTTTATTTAAAACCAAGTTTAAAACTTATTAAGCATTATTTTCTTATATTAATAGCATTTGGAATTATATTTGTAGAGAATTTTGAACAAACTAATTTACTTTGTTATGATTAAGAAAATATTGATTGGAATTATTGCTTTTTTTGTTTTAGTAATTGGTGGTTTAATTGCCAGTACATTTATTTTTAAAGATCAAATAAATGATATTGTAAAAAAGCAAATTAATAATGAAATTAATGCCCAAGTAGATTATAGTAGTTACGATTTGTCTATAATTAGGTCTTTTCCAGATTTTAAATTCGCTTTAAATGATTTAATTGTTTTGGGTGTCAATAATTTTGAAGGCGATACTTTGGCAACAATCAAAAACTTAGATTTTAATCTTGATGCTAAGAGGCTTTTTCAAAAGAAAGAATTAATGGTGCATTCTGTATCTTTAGATGAGTTAAATTTAAAAACTTATATTCTAGCAGATTCTTCTAGTAGTTTAAATATTTTAAAAGAAAAAGTAGATGAAGATGCAAAAATAGATACAGCTTCAGAAAGTTTAATAGATATAGAAATTGAATCTATTATAGTAAAAAACGCCAATATACTTTACTTTGATGCACTAACAAACCAAGAAATTATTTTAAAAAATGTAAATATTGATGCCAAGGTAGATTATATTGAAGAGAAAGCAGATATAAATACTAAATTAAATATAGCAGATGTTTATTATGCAAATATGGAAACTAAGCAAATTGCAGCTATAGAAAATTTAGCTTTAAATGCTGTTGCAGATTATATAAATAATATAGTAAAAGTGCAAACCGATACAAAAATAGCTTCTACAAGTTTTATTATAGATGGCACAAAATATTTAAATAATGCATTAATTAGTCTTGACGGTACTGCACATGCAGATTTGAATGAAAGTAAATACGATTTTAATCAAAAATTGGGCATTAATAATTTGAAATTAGATTTGAGCGGTTTTGTTCAAACTTTGGAAGAAGATATTAATATGGATTTAAAATTTGCTTCTAATCAAAGTACTTTCAAAGAGTTTTTGAGCTTAGTACCAGAAAAATATTTAAAAGATTTTGAGAATATAGATATTAAAGGTGGGTTTGCTATGAATGGCTTAGCCAAAGGTACATTTAATGAAAATTCTTTTCCTGCCTTTGATGTAAACTTGGCAGTAGATAATGGCTTTTTTAAATACCCAGATTTACCTACAGCACTTGAAAATATAAATTTTAATGCAAATGTAAAAAGCACATCAAGTACTATGAGCAATTTAGCTTTAAATGTACCTAAAGCAAATTTAACTTTAGCAGGCGAGCCTATAGATTTTAGAATAAATATGACTAATCTTTTAGAAGATCCTTTTGCAGATTTAAGTTTAAAAGGTAAAATAAATTTGGCAAAACTTACAGAGCTTATTAAGCTAGAAGATGTTAAAAAAATAAGTGGAAATTTAAATGCCAATGTTGCTTTCAAAGGAAAACTTTCTGATGTTGAAAAGAAACAATTTGAAGCAGTAGATTTTCAAGGAGATATAAAAGTACGTGATGTAAATTATGAGGCAAAAACTATAGAAATGCCTGTAAATGTAAAAACGCTAGATTTAGATTTTACTCCAAAATATGCCAATCTTAGCAATATGAATATGACTTATGGAAAAAGTGATATTAAAGCAAGTGGTAAAGTAGAAAACTTAATAAATTATGTATTGTCTGACGGAACTGTTAGTGGAAATTTAAACATTAATTCTAATAGAATAGATTTAACAGAAATAATGGGAGAGGAGGAAGAAACTACTTCAGATTCAGAAAGTACAGGAGGGAAAGTAAGTGTTCCAGAAAACATTAATTTTACTGCAAATGCAAACATCAAAGAGTTAAAATATGACGAAATTATTTTGTCTAATATTAAAGGTGCTTTGCTTTTAAAAGATGAGGCCTTGAATGTAAAATCTGTTTCGGCAAATATGCTAGGAGGTTCTGCTGTAATAAATGGACTATACAGCACAAAGAAAGTTGGAAAACCAGTTATTGATTTTAAGTACGATATTAAAAGTTTTGATATAAAAGAAACTTTCAATCTTGTAAATACAGTACAAGCTATTGCTCCAATAGCTAAATATTTAGATGGTAATTTTAGTTCAGCTTTTTCTTTTAATTCTGTTTTGGGAGAAGATTTTATGCCAGATTTAAGTATGCTTACTGGTTTAGGGAATGTAAATATATCTTATGCCAGTTTTATGAATTTTCCTTTGTTTAAATCTGTAAGCGAAGCCACAAAAATACCCTTGTTTCAAAATTTGAATCAAGCAGCAATAAAAAATGCTTGGACAGTTTTTAAAATTGAAGACGGAAAAGTAAATGTAGAACCATTCGACTATCAATATCAAGACATTAAAATGAATTTATTTGGTTCTAATGGATTTGATAAAACCATTGATTATACTATGAAATTGACAGTACCTTCCGATAAATTTGGTGGCGCAGCTTCAATAGCAAATAATTGGTTGTCTAAACAAAATATTCCGCTTTTAAATTTATCAGTTCCAAAAGAGATAACATTTCATTTAAATCTTTCTGGATTAATAAATAAGCCAAAAGTTTCTATTTTGAAAGTAACGGCAGATAAAAGTGATAAAGGAATTGTAGAACAAATAACTACAAATATAGCAGATAAAGCAAAAGCCGAAGCAGAAAAACTAAGAAAAGAAGCAGAAAGAAAAGCAAGAGAAGAAGCAGAAAAACTGAAAAAAGAATTGGAAAGAAAAGCCAAACAAGAAGCAGATAGAATTGCAAAAGAAGCTGCAGAAAGAGCAAAAAAAGAGGCCGAAAAAACTATAAAAGATGCCTTGAAAGATAAATTGCCAAATTTTGGATTTTAACATACAGTTAAAAATCTTTAGGGAAAATTGGTCGTCATTTTTTGTAAAATATCTTCGCAATGAGACTCTAAGAAGCAATCTTTGTTAGCATAATATTCTCAGATTTACTTTATATTTGGTAAAAATAATCTTTAGAAATATGAAAAAATATTTTATACTAATTTTTGCTTTATTCTTTTTTGTTAAAAGTAATGCCCAATATAAATCGCCTTATAAGCTTTCTTATGCTAAAGATATTACCATTCCAACAGTTAGTTTAGCAATGATAGGAACCGCTTTTTTATTAGAAAGAAAAAGACCCGCCTTAACAATAGATCAAATAAATGCTTTGGATAGAAATACCATTAAACTTTTTGATAGAAATGCTACATATAATTGGAATAAAACCGCTGCAAGATGGAGCGATGGCATTATGATAGGAACTGGAGTTTTACCTTTATTATTTTTAGCAGACAAAAGAAGCAGAAAAGATTTTGCCAAAGTTTCTACCATTTATGCAGAAATTTTTCTCGTAAATGTTGGTTTAACAAATTTAACAAAAGAGCTAGTAAAAAGAAAACGTCCATACTCATACAATCCAAATGTATCTATGGAAGAAAAACTAAAAAAAGATGCTCAGCATTCATTTTTTTCGGGTCACGTTTCTTTAACATCTGCTATGACATTTGGTTTTGCTCAAATGTATCAAGACTATTTTCCAAATTCGCCTGCTAAACCAGGTGTTTGGTTTGCAGCAGCGGTTGTTCCATTAATTACTGCCATATTAAGAAATAGAGCAGGAAAACACTACTGGTCTGATGTTATGGTTGGGTATTTAGTCGGTGCTTCAGTTGGTATATTGATTCCTAGGCTGCATTTGAGGAAGTAATTTATTCTGGTTGTTTCTTATTTAAATATTATTCATTTAAGTAAATAACTCCAAATTTTTCCTCTATCAACTTCAAATTGGGTTTTCCTTCTTTTACTTGTCGGCTTGTTTCAGCGAAAAAATCTTCAGCCCAATCTCCAGGAAATATGTAGCTAATCAGTTTAGCATTTTCATTACCCACATTTTTCATATAATGAGCAATTCCTCTTGGGCAATGAATAGTATCCCCAGAGCTAACAGTCATTTTTTCATTTCCAATAATAATTTCAAGTTCTCCTTTAATAATGTGAAAAGTTTGATCTTCCCATTTGTGATAATGATTAGGAATAAACCCATTTGGTTCAATAACGCCATCTGTAATTACATATTCAGAGTTTGTTGCTTCTTTTCCTACAACAATTCCTGTAAATTCGTTTTCAGTCATCCAAAATTTTTTACTGGATTCCCACTTTTTAATTACAAGTTTTTTAGTTGTTTCAGTAATTTTTTCACTCATATTTTAGTTTTTGGGTTTAAAATATTTTATCAGCTATTAATAAAGTTCATTTTAATCAAATCACTTTTCCAATAATCTCTTCAACAACCTCAGGATTTAAAAGCGTAGATGTATCACCTAAATTCTCCAATTCGCCACAAGCAATTTTTCTTAAAATTCTACGCATAATTTTACCAGAACGGGTTTTGGGCAATCCAGCAGTAAATTGTATTTTGTCTAGCTTAGCTATTGGTCCTATATGGTTGGTAATTAACTGATTAATTTCTTTTCTTAAATCGTCTTGGTTTCTGTTTTCATCTTTTAAAATAACGTCGTCTGCGCTGTTGTTAAATGAAGGTAGGTTTGAAACTAGAATAGCATTTGGGTATACAGAATAATCAAATGTAAAAGCATCATCTGCTATGATTAGATATTGATTAGGGAGTAAGGTGTAATTCCCTATTTGTTCATCTGAAGATGCATCTCCAATAGTCCAGTTGGATAAATTAAAAATATGAGTAGAAGCGTTATATACTTCAATAAACTCTCCTGCTGGTAAGCCGTATTGAGGGCTTGGATCAGCAAATATTTCGTTAATTACAATATCTTTATAGCTTGCTGGAACAGGAACGAAATATAAAAAGTTATGCTGGCTATGGCTCATAACATTGTTTGAGGCATCCTCTACATTTTGAATCGAAATAATATTCGTTTGTCCGTCAGTAAAATTAGTGCTAAATGTTAAGTGAATCAAGGTTGGATCACTGCCATCTATTGTAGCTGAACTTGGATTTCCAATGCTGTTGTTTACAGAGTAATTTCCGATTGTTTGAGCTGTTGCGAGGTCAATAGGCTCATTGAATGTAATGTCTAATTGATTATTAGAAATGATAGAGGTGTTAGAAACTACAGGAGGAGTATTATCTACTATTATAGAACCAGTAATCGAAAAGTTGTCATAAATAAAGTTAGCAGAATTAGAGGCTGTATACTTACTCCAAATTCCAAAAAACTGACTTGAAACTAAATCGGTATTGGTCACGTTTCCTTCTGCTGAATATGTTGTCCCTCCTGTCGGGTCAGATTCAAATGTCCAATTTCCAGAGCTTGTTCTCGTTACTTTTATACTGACAGTTGGGGTTGTCCCAAAAGTGTTACCTGTTCCTGTGTAAATAAGTGTACTGGCTGTTCCGACTTGTTTGTAAAACTTGATAGCATCGGTACTTCCATTTTCTCCAATTCTTATATAATAACCATTTAAGGAAGCTTTTAAATTGGTATTGTCAGAGGTTAAGTAAATTCTGCAATTATTGCTGTTTGAGGGGTTGAAACTCATTGCTACATAGAATTGCCAAACAATGGTGTTGTTAAAATCTAAATTCCCTGTATTTGAGCTCAAGTAAGCCGTGTCGCTTATTGCTGGCCCATTGCTGTGAAGCTCAAAACTTCCATTAACTTCATATTTACTCCCGTCTCCGATCCAAGTAGGGTTGGATGTGAAGTCTCCATCATTAAAGCTTTCTGTTAATTGGCCCCAAAAGGAAGACTGGATAAAAATACTAAAGATTATTAGCGTATAATAAGCTGGTCTCATATTGAAATTATAAGTTGTTGGCTATAAATATACTATAACGAAATTTAAAATCCGAAAGCTTTTACTTTAATTTAAAGTCATCTTATTGTTAGGGTGCTATTGTTTTCTTATAAAAGAAGTCATAGGCTAACAAAAAGAACGATGTTTCTGAGCTTTAGAGAAAGTCATTTTTTAAATCTCTCTCTCAAACACTTACAAAAGTCAAATCCTATTCTTATCTTTACGAGATTAACGTTTTGAATAACAGAT
>CAKZQD010000203.1 GCA_937139485.1 uncultured Bacteroidota bacterium
TGTGTGCCACAGAACACGGTTTGCAAATTTGTCTTACAATATAGTAGTACAAGATTCTACGTAACTCCAGTTAATAAAGAATAAAATAAGTACACGATTTAATCTCTAATTATTTGAGGTTCTCTGACAATTTTTGTCTTTCTACAATTTTTTGCTGTGAAATCAAATTTTGTCAAAGTCTGTACCGTAGGTCTGACTTGGACAAAATAAGCCTTTTTTAGCATTGAGAATACTTATTTTAAACTGGTCAAACTTTCAGAGAACATTATTTGATTTATAGATATTTAAAAGTGTACTACTCTTTAAAATATTGATAACGGTGTTTTTTATATTAAAAAATAAAATGTTACTTTTTGAGCAAATAGGAGTTGTATGTCTAAAGAGTAAATTAAACTTACTGTTTTTTGTCTTACCACAATCAAAAAATATTTTAACTTTCATTTGGAACAATCTCAAATACATATTTCACAACAACAAATCAGTGAAGAGGCACAAATTTTGGCTGCTCAAAAAGATTCTAAAAATTTTAGAGTTTTGTATGAGGCTAATTATGAAAATATTTTTCGTTTTTTGTACCGAAAAGCAAATGATGAGGCTTTGGCAGCCGATTTAACAGCCCAAACGTTTGTAAAAGCACTCACTAATATTCATAAATTTGAATATAAAGGAGTTCCTTTTTCGGCGTGGCTTTATAGGATTGCATCAAATGAATTTTTGAAGTATTATAGAAAACAAAAGAAAATGCCTGTTTATTCTTTAGAAGAAGAAACAGCCAAAAAACTAACTAATTTTTCAGAAGAGCTTGCCGATGAAAGACAACAAGAAAAAATTGACCAATTAAAAAAAGTATTAGAAAAACTTCCAACCAAAGATATGCAAATAATAGAACTACGTTTTTTTGAAGATAAATCATTCAAAGAAATTAGTTTTATTTTAGAAACAACAGAAAGTGCAGCCAAAATGAGAACTTATCGAATACTAGAAAAAATAAAATCAGTTATTAATTATCAGTAAAAAGTTATTTATTAGTTTCAAATTGCATTTTCATTCTCTTATTTCAAAAATAAACAACTATGAAAAATCAAAATATACATTTCAATAAAAAATCTATTTCTTCAGAAAAAATAAAATCCTATCAAAATTTTGATGCTCTTTTGAAGGAAGTAGAAAATAATAATTCAGACCAAAAGACAAAAAAACTTTCTCTTTCTTTCTCAAATCCGTATTTTTCTGTTGCAGCTTCAATTTGCTTGCTTTGTGTAATCGGAATGGGTTTATTTTTAGCTCAAGATAATACAGATTCAAAATTAGCAGAAAATAGTATCGAAGAAAAAACAGATTTGGCTTATTCTATTACAAACAAAGATTTGGAAACTGCTGAAAGACTTACAGCTTCTATTTCTCAAAAAATAGAATTGCCCACACCAAAAAATGGAACTGCTATTACAACAACAATTTTGGAAGAAAATGCAAGCCCTGAAAATGCTTCTTTGCAGCAAGTAGCACAAACACTAAGAACAGAAATGAACAAAGAAAGCTCATGCAAACTAACTATTTCTTCTCAAAAACAATCAAAATATATTGCTTTTGTAGTAAATAGTCAGGGCAAAATTACAAATATAGAAGCACAAGGCTGCGAACAAGAAGCAAGAAAAGTTTTAAATTCTTTTCCAAAATGGAAATCTGGAACATTGCAAGGACAACATCTTTCACAGCGTGTGGTAGTTGCAATTTAGTGTTTTTTTAGACTAATTTGTAAAATGATTTTTTGATAAAAATTAGAATAGATTTAACAATTTCCAAATTATTTTGTAATTTGTTTGTACCAAATTTATCTAAATCATTATTAATCAATTTCATGTATGGCAAATTCAAAAAGTAGAGAGGAAAAAGAAAAACTTGAACAAAGAATTTTAGAACGACTAAAAAAACAAGTTTTTGATAAAGATGAAGAATTGAAAAATCATCAAAACGACCAATCTGTTAGAGAGGCAACAAAAGAAGCACTAGCAGAAATGACTTCGTTAGAAAAAGAAGATGTGGACAAACTTTATCAAAAAATAAAAAAAGAAGAATTTGAAAAAGCTAAAAGGGAAGAATCATCAAAAAAAACAAAAAGAAATACACTTTATTTAGTGCTTTTTGTTTTTGGCTTAATTGGTATTTCGACAGCTTATTATTTTCTTCGCCCAGCACCTATTTTGTTTTCTTATACTGAAGATTTTGAAACAGAATCAAGTATTTTTGTGAATGATGAAAGTTATAGTTATAAAAAAATGATTGAAAATGGAGAACTTGTTTATGAAAGTAATATTGATGAGTGGTGTTATTGGAATAGTAGCCCAAAGATAGTTTTTCCAAAAAACTATACAATTACAGTAAAAAGTAATTGGAAGACTGGTTCGTATGCAATGTATGGACTTAGTCTTATTAATAATAATGAAAATTATATGATTTTTTCTCTTGATAAAGAAGGAAAAGCAAATGTTTCAGTTAGACATTACAACAAATACACAGATAACGACTGGAATTACAAAGTTTTTACAGACAAATCTAATAATCATACACAGCGAATAGAAGTAAAAGAAGGAAAATATGATTATTATATTGATGATAAGTTTGTTAGAAAAGGTAATTTAGCTCCTTTTAGTTTTAATTATGTAGGTTTTCGTCTTTGTGACCATCAAACGATTGGATTTGAGCAAGTTAGTGTGATAAACAATGACACAGGAGAATATATTATTCAAGAATCTTTTGATAATCCTTCTTCAGAATTACTTTCAGATTGGGATATCGATAGTAAATTTTCATATCGTTTTGAAACCAAAGATGGAAAGTTTTTGATGAATCATAGCGATGAAGATTATTGCCATCGTGCAGAAGCGTTTTTGCCAACTGTTAGAGAAGATGAAAAATGGGAGTTGAGTGCAGATGTAACTTGGAAAGAGGGAGGGCAAAAAGATTTTGGACTTTTATTTATTGCTGATTATGGTGAAGTGGGCGAGTTTATGATTACAAATACAGGAAAAGCTGTTTTCAAACTTGTCGGAACAGACTATAAAGTTACTCATGAAAGTAAATATGTTACGACAGGATTGGTCAGTAAGGGAAAAGAAACTTACCGTTTGTCTATCAAATCAGTAGGAGATAATAAATTAGAGCTTTTTGTAAATGATAAAAAAGTGTTGAATGAAAAAATATATTTTACCAAGATTGAAAAAATTGGATTGATTACCTGTGGAGAACAAACTATTGAGTTTGATAATGTCAGATATGAAGAGAAGTAATTTATAATTTCCCCAACATTTGTCCTTGTGATTGCTGTGGCAATGAACAAGGACAAAATTGACTTAATTTTCTTTCTCTCCCATCTCTCCCATGAGATAACAACTAATTGGAACATGAGATATTTCCCATTCAGTCCATTTAATACTTGGTCTTTCTTGTTGAGTTTTTTGAAAATAATCTATATTATTTACTTCTTGAAATGTCTTTTGATAAGCTATCAAAAATAAATTTATCTTTTCCATTTCATTGAATATTTTTTCTCTCAACTCTACTGATGTTTCGCTTATAGACCAAGTAGCAATAAATAAATTTTTATTCTTGTGCTTGACTAAAATATCTGGTTGTAATTTTCCAATTTTTTCTTCTAAAACAATTTTATAATCATTGCCTAATTCAAGTTTAAGATAAAGTGCGATTAAATCCTGAAAAACATCAGACATTGAAGATCTCTTTAATCTATTAAATTTTTCTCCAAATTTCCATAAACTTGATTTAATTTTAAAAACGTGTTTGTAAATTGCTTTAGAAATTTCTAGTTGTTCAAGATTAAATTTAGTTTCTTCAATATTATTAAATGATTCTTTAAATTTATCAAACAAATCACTTATGTCGTTGTGATTATTTGTATATTCTTTTGAAGTTTCTAATTTTTCAATAATTTCTTCAATACTCATTTTTGTTTGCTCACCACTTTCCATGTGTTTCAAGCTAAGTTTGCCCCTTTCCATTTCAGAACTTCCTATTATACATGTATATAGTACTGCTTTTCCATTGGCATACTTCATTTGTTTCTGAATTTTTGCTTTGTCAGGGTATATCTCAGAAGAAATTCCTGCTTTTCTTACTTTTTGTAAAAGCTTAAATGCAAAGGCTTTTTCTTCTTCGCCAAAATGTAAAAACAGAAGCGTAGGAGCAGCACTTATATTTTCTGGAAACTTATTTAAACTTTCTAAAACATCATATATTCTTTCAAAACCAAAAGAAACACCTACGCCTGTTAAGTCTTTTTTGCCAAACATTTCTGTTAAGTTATCATATCTACCACCGCCGCCAAGCGCACCAAAAGATGATGTTTCAGGATTTTTACTACTGCCCACTACTTCAAAAATACAACCAGTATAATAATCTGCTCCTCTAGCCAATGAAACATCAAATTTTATATTAGCTAAATCAAAATCAAAAATATATTTCAATTCTTCAACACCTTCTTTTATCAATTCATTACTGAGTGCTAAATCTTCTAGTTTTTTTGTTTCTAAAAATGATTTTAACATATTTGCTTGCTCAATAGATAAACCAGCTTTTTGTGTTTCTTCCAAAACTTTTTCAAGACCTATTTTGTCAATTTTATCTATTAAAGTAATTATTGTAGCAGAAATTTCTGTTGCATCAATGGCCAGCATTATACCGTTTAAAATTTTTCTATTGCTAATAAGTATTTCTACATCTAAGCCTAGTTTTTCAAATACTTCGTTATAAACCTGCACACATTCTACTTCATTTAGAAGCGATTTGCTTCCAATAATATCTATATCGCATTGATAAAATTCTCTGTAACGACCTTTTTGCGGTCTGTCTGCTCGCCAAACTGGTGCTATGTGGTAGCGTTTAAAAGGAAAAGTTAAATCATTTTCGTGCTGTATTACATAACGAGCCAATGGCACAGTAAGATCGTAGCGCATACCTTTTTCAGATATTTTTTTAGCTAGTTTGTTCGCCTTATGAAATTCAGGATTTTCAATATCTACACCATTTAAAAAATCTCCAGTATTTAAAGTTTGAAACAAAAGCTTGTTTACTTCATCGCTGTATTTTCCTGTAAGTGTAGTCGTTTTTTCCATTACTGGCGTATCTATTTCTAGAAAGCCATATTTTTCAAACACCTTACTGATAGTGTTTTTCATAAACTTACGTTTAGAAACCTGTTTAGGTAAAAAATCTCTAAATCCTTTTGGTAATGCTGGTTTTATTTTGCTCATAATTTTATAGTTTGCGAATTTACTTCTTTTTTAAGAAAAATAATTTATCAAAAGCAAACATATTTCAGTTGCACTTTTTCCCGTTTCAGTTTTAAATAAAGCCGTTTCGGTATTTTTATTTGAATTTGTAATGCTTGCATTGTATATTTGAGTCGGTTTACAATATATATGTTTATATTGTTGGTTTGGTTTATACTTATTGTAAAATTTAAGTATTTCAGTTTGTATTTAATGCAAACTGAACAAAAAGCTCGGGTGGTTCCGAGCTTTTTTTGTTTTAGAATGGCTTTATCTTTTGTTTTCATCATAAATTTTCATTACTTAGTGTTGTAAATGGAAATATTAATCATCACAAATAATAGCACAGAAGCAAAGCAGTGGCAAAAATTACTAAATAAGTACCCAAATACCAATGCCGTAATTTCAAATTTTAAAAATGCAGCAGCTTTTATAGAAGATAATGACAATCCAGATATTATTTTTTTGGAAGCAAACAGCGAAGAAGAATTAAACTTTCCAGAAAAAATAGATTGCCCTAGTCCTTTAGTTGTAATTTCTGATGATGCAAATTTGTGTTTGGCAGCTTTTCAGCTCAATACATTTAACTACCATATAAAACCAATAGAAGAGGAAGATTTTAAACAAAGTATAAAAAAATACAACAAGTTTCATCCAAAGAAAGAATTGGACGATGATTTTATGGGAGATTTACAATCATTAGTAAAATTTGTTTCTCAAAAAGAAAAGACCTATAAAAAACGTTTTATGATAAAACTTGGAAATACCATAAAATCTATAGCAGTAGAAGATATAGCATATTTCTTTTCGCAAGATAAAGTAACATATTTAATGCGAAACGATGCCAAAAAATATCCAATAGAAAACACATTAGATGAAACAGAAGACTTATTAGATCCAGAATTTTTTTATAGAGCCAACAGAAAATATATAGTAAGTATAGATGCTATTAGCGAAATTCACCCTTATTTTAAAGGTAGAGTAAAAATAAATGTAGCACCAGCACAAGATGCAGATATTATTATAAGTTCAGAAAAATCTAGAAGCTTTAAAGATTGGTTAAATAAGTAAGAAATTATTAAATTTACAAGCGCTTTCGTCTTTCCTGCGTAGGCAGTAATCTCAGCAATGTTTAAAATCTTTTTTAAAAAGTGATTTTAATATTTTGCTTTTTTAATAAAATAAATAACTATTCAAATAGTGGATCATAAATATCATAGAAGAAGAAAAGAATTAGTAGAAGAACTTAGAAATAAAGGTATTCAAGACGAAAATGTTTTGGAAGCCATAGGAAAAATACCAAGACACAAATTTATTCCCGATACTGCGCTTCACAAATACGCTTATGAAAATAAAGCATTTCCAATAGGAGCAGAGCAAACTATTTCGCACCCATATACAGTAGCTTTTCAATCTCAGTTATTACAAATAAAACCAGGAGACAAAGTATTAGAAATAGGAACAGGTTCTGGTTATCAAGCAGCTGTTTTGGCAGAACTTGGGGCTAAATTATATAGTATAGAAAGGCAAAAAACTTTATTCGACAAAACTTCCCCCTTTTTGAAAAGCTTAGGATACACAAAAATAAGTTTGTATTATGGAGACGGCTATTTAGGGAAACCTATTTTTGCACCATTCGACAAAATTATTATTACAGCCGCAGCTCCAGAAATACCAAAAGCACTTTTGAAACAATTAAAAATTGGTGGTTTTTTAGTTATTCCTTTAAATAACAATGAAGGTACACAAGATATGTTGCGCATTACAAAAGTTTTATTTGAAGAAACAAATGAACTAAGGTTTAAAAAAGAACAGTTTGAACAATTTGCTTTTGTACCTATGTTGAAGGGGAAAAATAAATAAATAAATAAGATTTATTAAACTATATTAAAAAAAACATTTACCTTTGCACCTCAATTAATTTAATAAAATATTAAAAAATGAAAAGAATGAACAAATTAATGACTTTAGCTATTACAGCTATAACAATTTTTGCAATGCAAAGTTGTAGTAAAACTCAATTTCAAAATGGAAATTTAGTAGGAACTTGGAACATGACAAAAGAAGTTACATCTAGTACTTATGTTTCTGATAGACCAGAAAATGCAGGTACATCTAGTGCTATTAAAGTTGAAGAAACTACTGAATTAACTTTTACTCCAAACGGTTTAACAGGAACTTCTGAAGAAGTGTATAGTTTTGATGCTGCTGGAACAGGTGGTAAAACTTCTGAAAAATATGAGCAAGAATTTGAAACTGATAAAGTTACAACTAGCACTACAGTAGTAGACGCTGGAACAACTACTTCTAGTATTACAGAAGCAGATGTAACTACAACAAAAACTTATTCTATTACTTTTAATAAGGATAAGACTTTTACAATGACTAACAATTCAAAAACTATTTCAGTATCTAATGAGTCTAATACAGGACATGATTTAAAGAAAACTAATACTGAAGAAACTTCTATGACTGCTTCTGGTTCTTGGGCATATATTGGAGCAGATAAAAATGCTGATGAAAAAAATAAAGAAAGAATTGGACTTTGGTTTACAACTTCTACTTCTGAAAGTACATCTGAAAATGTAAAGGATTTTACTGATACTGATTCTTCTGATGATGCTATATTTGATTATTCTGATGATGATAATACTTCAAAAACTGAAAATGAAGGTACAACTACTGGAAAAAGTACACAACCAGATATGGTATGGAAAATGGTAGAAGGTTCTAAAGACGAAATGACTGTTACTTTCATGTATGAATCTAGCTATGAAGGAGAAAGCACTTCAACTACAACAGATAATTCTGGTACTACTGCTACAAGTAGTGATTCTGAAAATACTTCAACTAATGTATCAACAATTACTTTTACTAAGTAATTGCTGTAAATAATATTAATAAAAAGGCTACTCATTGAGTAGCCTTTTTTGTTTTAAAAACTTTCTAAAAGCTTGACTTTACTTTTAGAATAGTTTTAACTTTACCGCTCAAATAAATATAGTATGTACAATCATAATAAGATAGAACAAGAATGGAAAAAAACTTGGAAAACTAATAATACTTATAAAGTTACATTAGACACCAATAAACCCAAATTTTATATACTAGATATGTTTCCATATCCTTCGGGTTCTGGTTTGCATG
>CAKZQD010000204.1 GCA_937139485.1 uncultured Bacteroidota bacterium
AATACTCTCATCATAAGCCCAAGATGAGCTGGGAATAAGCCCGTTCGCCATATCGGCTTGCCCAGTATAAACGGTTTCTAAAATAGCCTGCTTATTGATAGCATAAGATACTGCTTTGCGGATTAAGGGGTTATTAAACGGCGCTTTACTGGTATTAAAACCTAAATAACCGACGTTGAAAGATGTCACTGATTCAACCGTGAGATCAGGGTGTTGCTTAATTTTTTCATGCGCTATTGGATAGGCAATAACATCACATTCACCGGCGAGTAATTTTGTTAAGCGTCCGGTATCGCGTGGTGTGATATCAAACACTAATTGTTTTAATTGTGACTCTCCGCGCCAATAATCTTGATGTGGCTTATAACGGATAAAGGCGCCAGCACTATATTGACTGTATTTGAAGGGACCTGTGCCAATAGGTAGGGAGTCTATTTCTTGCATGGTATTGAGTTCAACTAATTGCTCTGCGTATTCTTTGGATAAGACTACCGCCGAATTTCCTGCAATATTAGCAAGAAATGAGCTGTCAGAATGTGTCAGGCGAAATCGCACCGTATGATCATTTATTTTTTCAATTTTATGCAAATTAATCCGTAAAACCCCTGTTTATACGCTATTCAGCTATAAAGTTTTTTCTTAAAAAAAATTACGGCGCTTTATTTAATACTCTTTTTTCTCTTAAACTAACAGATTAAATTTCTTTGGATAGTTTTTTAAACATTACGCAAACTTAAATTGTATAGGCTTTTATAGAAATAAACTGAGTTTTTCTTTTACTTATGTATTGTTTCATCGTTAATTATAAGAATGACTACAAACGATATTGAACTTATAGTTTCTAGTATTGCTTATTATAATAAATTATCTGATGACGCTAAATCTTTATAATCATTAAATAGCTTTATGTCTTCTTGTTCTATTTTTTATTGGTGTGTTTTAGACTGTAATAATAGTATGCATTTTTTTGTGGGTTCTTAAAACGATTTTTTCAACTTATATTTTATTTTGTAAAAAAAATTTGAAGAGTTCTAATTATAGTATATTTTTGGAGAAATGTTTTAAAATTGAAAGAATGTAATTTTTATGCTGGTCCTTCTATACTAGATAATGGTATTGTAAGTAAAGCGATTAAACAAATAAGCAATAGGGAAAACCTATCTGTTCTTGAAATATCACATAGGTCTGATAAAATTGTTTCTTTATTTGAGGATACTAAATCTATGGTTAGAGATTTGATGAATCTGGACAAGACTAAGGAGGTGTTGTTTTTGCACGGTGGAGCTAGTTTGCAATTTGCTATGATTCCTTTAAATATAAAAGGAAATGGAGATGCTGGTTTTATTGATACTGGAATTTGGAGTAAAAAAGCAATTATTGAAGCTAAGAAAGTGAGAAATGTGAGTATTGTTGGTAGTAGTAGAGATGATTTGTACAATTATATTCCTAAAATTGAGGATTATGATTTAAGTGCTTTAGATTATTTACACTTGACTTCTAACAATACTATATATGGTACTCAGTTTTTTGAGTTTCCGAAATGCGAAACGCCTTTGGTGGTTGATATGTCTTCTGATGTATTGAGCAGGAAATTGAACTTTAATGATTTTGATTTAATTTTTGCTGGTTTTCAAAAAAATCTTGGAACTACTGGTGGTAGTTTGGTTGTTTTGGATAAATCTATTTTAAAGGAAGGTAATGAGGATGAACTTTTATCTATGTTGGATTATAAAGTACACATTAAAGCTAAATCTATGTTTAATACGCCTTCGGTTTTTAGTGTGTTGATGTGTAATTTAACTTTGAAATGGATAATGGAGCAAGGTGGTATTGATGTAATTGAGGAACGAAACCAAGTGAAAGCTGAAATGCTTTATAATGAAATTGAAAGAAATGGTTTGTTTTATAGTTATGTGAATAAACGAGATAGGTCTTTAATGAATGTTTGTTTTGATACTGATAATGAAAAGATTGAGGCTGACTTTTTAGCATTTTGTAATGAACAAAATATTATTGGAATTAAAGGGCACAGATCTAGAGGTGGTTTTAGGGCTTCTTTATATAATAGTATGCCTTTAGAAAGTGTTGAATATTTGATTGATAGAATGAAATTGTTTGAAAAGAGGTATGCTAGAAAAGGGATTTAATTAGGGCTAGACATATCTAATTCCTACAAAATGCTGAATGTATTTGATAATTAGCTGCATACTCTTATGACATGTAAGAATACTTATCATAAAAATGCGTTAAAGTGATGTAGTTGTTTTGCGTTAAGGATAGAAACGGCATCCTTTTTATTTTTTTTTAAAATAAAAAGATAGAGTGGATAGCCTGCTTGAACGCCCTAAATTTGCTTTCTTTTTACATAAGCGAAGTCTGCTTCTGTTTCTGAAAGGGTGATGAATAGACAATAATGCTCGGTATGTTGTTTGTAAACTTTTATAAAATCTTGAGCTTTATCTTTTTGAACTATTCCTTTTAGCACAAATTCTTCTAAATGAGAGATATTGAAGCTCCAATTGATGTCTAATTCTTTTTTGTCGATAATTTTAAGTCCTAATTGAATTTCGGTTTTTGATAACACAATGATAGGATAATTTGAAACATCGTTTAACTTGATTTCTTCTAACACTCTATCTATATAAACTTTGGTGATGCTTAAATCTTCAAAAATTTCTGCTAGTAATAGTTCTTTTTCTGTTGGGTGAAGTTTGTTATTTTCTGACATCTTATTTGTTTAAAATTGTATTTCGCTAGGTTTTGTAGGATTATAACTAATACAGATATGTAATGCTTTATTTTAATTTTAGAACTGCTACGTTTTCGATATGTGTTGTTTGTGGAAACATATCTACTGGTTGTATTTTTAGGACTTCGTATTTTTCTGAAAGTAAATTAATGTCTCTTGCTTGGGTTCCTGGGTTGCAGCTTACGTATACAATTTTTGCTACTTCTGCTTCCAAGATTGTTTTTACAACATCTGGGTGCATTCCTGCTCTTGGTGGATCGGTAACTAAAACTGTTGGTTTTCCATTTTGTGCAATAAACTCTTGGTTTAGTAAATCTGTAACATCGCCTAGATTGAAACTTGCATTTTCAACTTTATTTAATGCTGCATTTTCTTTTGCATCTTCTACGGCTTGATCTATTATTTCTATTCCTACTATTTTTTTACATTCGCCAGATAAGTATATACCTATGCTTCCTACTCCTGAATACAAATCGTAAACAATATCTTCTTTGTTTAAGTCTGCAAAAGATTTTACTACATCGTAAAGGTTTTTGGCTTGTAGGCTATTTGTTTGAAAGAATGATTTTGGTCTGATTTTAAATTTGTAATCGCCTAGAACTTCTATCATAAATGGTTTACCTGCAAAATTTACTACTTCTAGTTCTGGATATGAATCATTTTTCTTTCCATTTATTATATAGTTTAGCGATGTTATTTCTGGAAAGGCTTCTTGCAATTCTGTCATTAAAAGATTTATTTTTTCTTCTTCGTTTTGAAAGAAAATAACTAGAACCATTACTTCGCCTGTTGAAGTTGTTCTAATTACTAAATTTCTCATTAGGCCTACTTGCTGAAGTAAATCGTAAAACTTCATATTGTTTTCTTGGCAGAATGCCTTGGTGAAGTTTCTTATTCTATTTGAAACTGAGTCTGGCAAATAACAAGTTTCTAAATTTACTACTTTTGAAAAACCTCCTGGCACGTGAAGTCCAAGTCCTTGTCTATTTATTTTTCCTTCGTAATTTATTTCTTCTTGTGTAAGCCATCTTCTGTTACTAAATGTATATTCCATTTTATTTCTGTAATACTGTGTTTTATCACATTTTAGTATTGGGAAAATTTCTTTGACTTCAACTTTTGCTACTCTTTCAAAAGCATCGTAAACAGATTTTTGTTTATAATTTGCTTGTTCTTCGTATTTTAAATGTTGTAGTTTACAGCCGCCACAAGTTCCATAGTACTGGCAAAAAGGGTCTTGTCTCATTTCTGAGGCAACAAAAAGTTCGTCTACTTTTGCTTTGTTAAAGTTTTTTCTTTTTTGATAAACTGTTGCGCTACATTCATCGCCAGGAACGGTTTTGTCTACAAAAACTACTTTGTCGTCTACATAGGTGATGCCTGCGCCTTCTGAAGATATTTTTTCTATTACTAATCTATCGTAAGATATTTTCTTTTTGCTTCTTGCCATTGTTGTTTTTTTGAACAGTGATTTTTTCTAGACACGAATTTTACGAGTTATTAACGCTTCTAAAATTAATGACACAAAGGTAAAATTTAGTTTGTTGATTTTATATATTTTGGAGATAATGTTTATTTAGTTAAAAGAATTAAGTAAACATTTATTATCATATTTGTCAGTAATTATGCCATATATCATAAGCTGGACAATCATCTAAAATACTCTCTATTCCTGTTTCTGTTCTAACTTTTATATTATTTACAGAAGTGTTTGGTTGAAAAAATAATTTATTATGTTTTTTCTGAAATTGAAAACTTGGTTTAGATAAATTTCTTGTTTTGAAATTGAATGTGAGTGAAAGATTCCTGCCTGCGCAAGAATATCGGTCTGCAAGAAACAAAAAAGGCGCAAAGAATTATACATCTTTACGCCTTTAGTTCTAAAATCTGACATTAAGCATCAGAAATTAACTATTAAAAATCAAACTTTATTCCTTGTGCCAAAGGAACAGATTTACCATAATTTACAGTATTGGTTTGTCTTCTCATATATACTTTCCAAGCATCAGAGCCAGATTCTCTACCTCCACCAGTTTCTTTTTCACCACCAAAGGCTCCTCCTATTTCTGCTCCTGAAGTTCCTATGTTTACATTTGCGATACCACAGTCTGAACCGTTTACAGATAAAAACTCTTCCATTTCTTGCATATTCATAGTCATAATAGCAGAAGATAAACCTTGTGGCACATCGTTTTGCATTGCTATTGCTTCATCTAATTCTTTATACTTCATTATATATAGTATAGGTGCAAAAGTTTCATGCTGTACTATTTTGAAATGATTTTCAGCTTCTGCAATAGTTGGAGAAACATAACAGCCGCTTTCGTAACCTGCTCCTTCTAGTTTTCCGCCTTCTACTAAAATGTTTCCGCCTTCTTCTTTTACAGATTTTATAGCATGTAAATAATTATTTACTGAATCTTCATCAATTAATGGTCCAATATGATTTTTTTCATCTAAAGGATCTCCAATAGTCAACTGCTTATATGCAGAAACCATTTTTTCTTTTACTTCTTCATAAATATCTTCGTGTATTATTAGTCTTCTTGTAGAAGTACATCTTTGACCACAAGTACCTATTGCGCCAAAAATAGCTCCGATAAGAACGGCATCTAAGTCTGCACTTTTAGTAATAATTATTGCATTGTTTCCTCCTAATTCTAATAAAGATTTTCCGAAACGTTCAGCAACTTTTGCACCTACTTTTCTTCCCATTGGTGTAGAACCTGTTGCAGAAACTAAAGGAATTGTTGTATCTGAAGTCATCATTTGTCCTACTGTGTAATCTCCGTTTACTAAACAAGAAACGCCTTCTGGTACATTATTGGCTTCAAAAACTTTGTTTATAATGTTTTGACAAGCTATAGAACAAATTGGTGTTTTTTCTGAAGGTTTCCAAATAGCTACATCTCCACAAACCCATGCCATAAAAGAATTCCAAGACCAAACGGCTACTGGAAAATTAAATGCAGAAATAATTCCTACTGTTCCTATTGGGTGCCATTGTTCCATCATTCTATGGTCTGGTCTTTCAGATTGAATGGTTAAACCATAAAGTTGCCTAGATAATCCTACTGCAAAATCAGCAATATCAATCATTTCTTGAACTTCTCCAAGACCTTCTTGTAGCGATTTTCCCATTTCGTAAGAAACTAGTTGACCTAAAGCCATTTTGTGCTTACGCAATTCGTTTCCTATTTGGCGAACTACTTCTCCTCTTGCAGGTGCTGGCCATTTTCTCCAAACTTTATATGCTTCTTGTGCTTTTGCTGAAACTTCATCATATTCTTCTTTTGTAGCAGAAGTAGATGATGCAATCTTTTTTCCATCTACTGGAGAAAAAGATTCTATTAGTGCTCCATTTCCTTTAAGCCATTTTGAACCTGTACTTACTCCAGAGTTCGTATCTTTTATACCTAATTCTTTTAAAAATTCCATATTGTTTTTTTGATTTGACTGCAAAGATAAGCTTTATAAATTTTAATAAAAAATAGAATAATGAAACCAACACAAAAACATTGCCGTACAAGATAGCAACAACCTAATATTATGAAAACAAAGATTACATTAGCATTTTTACTTTTAATATTTTTTAATTCAGCTAAAGCTACAGTTCCTAACGAAGTAGCATATTTAAATGAAGCGGCAATTGTTGCAAAAGTAGAATCTTTTACTACTTCTGGTTTTTTAAATTGCACTTTTGAGTGTTTTTTAGACATGAATTATGTAGACTTAAAAGATAAACCCGAACTATACTTTCAAGTTGGTACAGAAGAAAACCCTATTGCTTTTAAAAATAAAGCGCTTAGTGAAAACTATTTAAGTACGCTCGATATTGAAAAGGTTTTTAGCAACAATAGTTATAAGTTAAAAATAAACTTTGGAAAAATTAAAGTAAAAGATGGCTTTGTTGCAAGACTAGTAATAATTGAAAACGGAACGACTACAATTATTCCTTTAGAGGCATCAAATTACAAAGATGATATTACTAATATGTACGAAATTGATGAAAGTCTTTGCAAAGCAGAACAATTTTTAAGGAAAATACAATTTGATCGTCTTTATGAAGTAGATTATTTTGAAGATGTAGTTTCATTGAATAAATAAGAAAAAATGTTAAGAATATTTTGTGCTATAAATTAATTCTTACATTTGCATTCAATCATAATTAAAATTTAAAAAAATGGCATTAGAATTTAAAGACGCAAGCTTCAAAGAAGAAGTTTTAGAATCAGATCAATTAGCAATAGTAGACTTTTGGGCTACTTGGTGTGGGCCTTGTAAAGCAATGGCACCAACTATAGATGCATTGCATACTGAGTATGACGGAAAAGTTAAAGTTGGAAAACTTAATGTAGACGAAAATCCTGATACTGCTGCTAACTACGGCATTAGAAGTATTCCTACAACTTTATTTATTAAAAACGGTGAAATTGTTGACAAATTAGTTGGTAACCAACCAAAAAATAAATTTGTTGAATTAATTGAAAAGCACAGCTAGTTTAAGACTAAATATTTTTACAAAGCCGTTTATATGATTATATAAACGGCTTTTTTTATTTTTTAATGAATGAAACTAGTTCTCCATCATCGCAAGATTTAAAATCTTGAGATTCATAAAACTTTCTTACATTACTATCTTGTGCGTCTGTAAGCAATACAATTTGTCTAATATTTTGAGATTTTTCAAGCACTTTTTGTAGTAATTGCGTACCTATTCCTTTTCTTTTATACTCTTCTAATACTAAAATATCTTGAATGTAACAAATTGTTTCATCGTCTCCAATAGTTCTAATTAAACCTACAAGTTGATGATTTTGCCAAGCAGAAATAACAAGATTTGATTTTTTAATAGCTCGCAGTAATTTTTCTAAATCTGCTGTATAAGATGTCCAAGCTGCGTTTTCATAAAGTTTCAAAACTTCATTTTTAGATATGTCTTTATTTTCTTTAAATACTATCATTAATATTTTTTAGTTAGAAGATTAGCGCCTACGCAGGAATGACGGAGTTTTTTAATAAGCTCCATAATACTTTCTTGCAAACCATTCTATAGAAAGTAATGCAACTATAAAAAAGAAAATCCACTTTAGATTAATAATAGATCTGGTTTTAAAACTTTCAAA
Organism: uncultured Bacteroidota bacterium; assembly: GCA_937139485.1. Classification (GTDB taxonomy): domain Bacteria; phylum Bacteroidota; class Bacteroidia; order Chitinophagales; family UBA8649; genus CAKZQD01. Next base: position 7,876 of record CAKZQD010000204.1, read on the forward strand.
AAGTGTTGGTTTTATATCTTCTTTATTTAAAATAAATTCTTTAAGCTTGTTTAAATTGTTTGGATAAAAAACTGCTCCATTTGTTTTTTCTGCTATTTGATGCAGTATTTTATGATTTGCCTTGGTTTGAATAGCTTCCAATTGAAGTGTTTTAATGCTAAATGCTCCAGATGCTTTATAGTTTTTAGCTGCATAAGTTGTAGTTGCAGTATATGTATAAGCACCAATAGGTAAACTTGTTGTTTTTAAAACATAAGCATTATTTATTCTACTCATACTTAAAGGAAACTCCTCTCCTTTTTCATTTTTTGCTTGAAGTTTTATTTCTGGTTCGTTTACCAATTCATAACTTTCGTTATACAATTCGGCTTCTATAATTACTGGTTCTGTTTCAAAAAACACATTTTTAGTATTCGAAACTCTAAACTTTCGTTTATCAGATTTTATGGCTAAATAATTTATTGTCTTTTGAAATAATTCATCAAAAGCATCATGATTTTTATTTTCTAAATAGTCGTGCAATCTCCATCTCCAAATTCCTTCGCCAATTATAATACCAGATTTTACTCCTAAATTTTCATTGAGAAGTATTATTGGATAATCTGTTTCTATGGCTCCAATTTTTTGATATAACAATGGTTTTGCTGTAGCTGCAAATTTATACGAACCAAATGGAACTGATACTGGCGGAAACTTATTTAATTTATTGCTGGTTTCTTGTGTTAAATTGAATGAAGTAAAATTTTGATTGAAAAAAGCTGTTGCTTCGTTTAAGTTTTTGGCACTTGGTTTTATGTTTATTATAGACTGAAATTTATTTAAACTATTAAAATTTGTTGCCGAAGCTGCTATAAATAAAAAAGGAATCTTTTCTTTAGTAATTTGACTAAAAATATTCTGCGCATTGTTTTTTATAGATGGTAAATTGTGTAAAACAATCAAATTATATTCTTCTGAGTTTTTACCAAACCTATTGATATATTGTACATCTACTTCAAGGTTTTTATTCTTAGAAACACTTTGTTTTAATGCTGCAATATCTGGATGTGGAGCATTTGCTAAAATCAATACTTTTTGTCTTGAATCTATTACATCAATATAAAATGTAGAAATATTGTTTTCTAAAGAGATTTCGCCTTCTATTTCAGAAATTTTTATACTATATTTTTGTATTCCTACATTTGTAGCTTTTATTACAAAAGCCACTTTTTGCTCTATATAATCTTCTTTTAAATTTATTTTTTTTGAAGAAATTCGCTTTCCTTTGTTATTTAAAAGTTCTACAAATACATTTTCATTTTTACTATTAATAGCTTCAATTATTACATCTACTTGAACTTCATCATCTAAATACGCAATTTTATTTGCATTAACTTGAGCTATTTTCAAATCCTTTTGACTACTTGTGTCTCCTAAAGCAATAGTATATATTGGAAAATTAAAATCTGTATATATAGGATTATTGCCTTCGTTATAAATTCCGTCTGTTGCTAATATTACTGCACCAACATTTCTATTAAAATAATTACTGTTTATTTGTTCTAAAGTATTTGAAATGTTGGTTCTTTTTTCCAAAAAAGTTAAAGTATCTTTTTGATATGCTTTATCAGAAAAAGTATATAAATCAAGCAAATATTTTTCATCAAATGCTTTATACATTTCATTCAAACTGGCAAGGTATTTACTAGAATCTAATTTACCAAAACTTAATTTTATAGAAGAACTATTATCATGTACAATAACTATAGATGGCTGTACCTTATCTACAAAGCGAGATTTTATTAATGGAGAAAGCAATAAAAAGCTTAAAACACTTACACTCAGAAACCTGAACAAAGCCATTACTTTCTTAACCCAATGAAAAATTGGCGTATTATCAGCAAAAGCATCTGTTTTAAAATATAAAACACTACTATAAACTAAACCTAGTAAAAAGCAAAAAACGATAAACCAAATAGGATATTGAAAAATAAATTCCATCAAAAGCGAAGTTAAACAAATTAGTTTATTTGTGTCTTAAAATACCAAACTTCGATTTATTATTAAAAATAAAACATCAAGAAAGTATAATAAGTTCAAAAAAAATACTACATTAGAGACATTAAAAACAATTAAACACCTAGATATATGAATGTACAAAAACTTAATGAAGCAATAGAAATAGTAAAACGTGACCTAGGAGCATCTTTATTAGCAACAGATATATTTACTACTGCCGATGGAACATCTATTGCAGGTCATAATTCGCAAGCAAAAGCTTGTGCATTATTTAATGAACTTACAAATAATTTAGTAACGTCTCTTGACACTTCTGGATTTCCTGGTCTTAATGAATATTACATGCTCCATTTAAAAGATGGGCATTTAGTTGTAGTATTATACTTGATTCAGTACCAATGGGGTTTTTTAGTAGATAGCAATAAAATAAAACTAGGGCTACTTTTAAATATAGTAATTCCTAATGCTAGAGAAGCATTTATTGAAGCTTTAGATATTTAGAAACAAAAAAAATAATTTAATAAACAAAAAAAAGGAACAATGAATTGTTCCTTTTTTTTCAAAAACTTTAACTTAATATTTATTATAAAAAAGGTGTTTTGCATACTTCAGCTTTTACCTGCTTATTTCTTATTTGAATAAATATTTCAGAGCCAGTTTTCCTGTGCGACATTTTCACATATCCCATACCAATTGCTTCGCCAAGAGAAGGAGATTGTGTACCTGATGTAACTATTCCTATTTCATTTCCTTCTGCATCTACTATTGGATAGTCGTGTCTTGGTATTCCTCTTTCTACCATTTTAAAACCAACTAGTCTTCTAGTTATTTTTTCTTCTTTTACTTTTTGTATTATGTTTGAAGCAGTAAAATCGTGATTCAACTTTGTAATCCAGCCCAAACCAGCTTCTAAGGGATTTGTAGTGTCATTAATATCGTTTCCGTACAAGCAAAATCCTTTTTCTAGTCTTAAAGTATCTCTTGCAGCCAAGCCTATTGGTTCAATATCGAAAGATTTTCCAGCTTCAAAAACAGCATTCCAAACTTTTTCCATACTTGCATTTGGAACATATATTTCTATTCCACCAGAACCTGTATAACCTGTAGTAGCTACTACTACATTTTCTACACCTGCAAATGTACCTGTTTGATGCGTGTAAAATTCCATTTCAGAAAGTTGAATATCTGTAAGACTTTGCATGGCTTCACAGGCTTTTGGTCCTTGTATAGCTAGTAAACCTGTACTGTCAGAAATATCTGTCATTTCTACTCCAAAAGTATTGTTTTCTTTTATCCAGCTCCAATCTTTTTCAATATTTGAAGCATTTACAACTACTAAATATTCCGTTTCAGATTTTCTATAAACAATCATATCATCTACAATTCCTCCATCTGGATTTGTCATACATGTATATTGTGCTTTTCCGTCTGTTAAAACAGCGGCATCGTTAGTTCCAATTTTTAAAATTAAATCTAAAGCTTTTTCTCCTTTTAAAATAAATTCGCCCATGTGTGAAACGTCAAAAACCCCAACGCCATTTCGCACACAAAGATGTTCTTCTTTTATAGATGTGTAAGAAACTGGCATATCATAACCAGCAAAAGGGATGATTTTAGCTCCAAGAGCTTTGTGTACATGTGTTAAAGCAGTTTTTTTCATGGTTTTAGTTTATTTGAAATGCTAAAATATGATGAACAAACTTATTTTTAATTGTTTTATACCATTAAATGTATTTTTTTAGGCAAACGCTGCTATATTTATTAGCTCATATTTAATAGTAAAAAAAGATACCGGACGTAAAAATTGTTAATTATATAATTAAACCTGTTTTCTTTCGTTAATTTTGTAATAATCTAATTATTTATAAATGAAATTATCAAAACCACTTATTGCCTCAGAAATTGCTAAGCGATTTAATGCCAAATTAATTGGCAATGCAGAAAACAAAATAACAAGCATTAACGAAATTCATAAAGTTGAAAATGGTTCGCTTACTTTTGTAGACCATTTAAAATATTACCAAAAAGTTTTAGATTCTGAAGCTACAATTATACTTATAAATAAAAAAGCCACTTGCCCAGAAGGCAAAACACTTTTAGTAGTAAAAGACCCTTTTGAAGTATACAATACACTAGCTTTAGAAGCAAGACCTTTTATAGCTGCTACAAAAATGATTTCAGATACAGCTACAATTGGCGAAGGCACTATTATTCAACCAAATGTTTTTATAGGAAACCATGTAACAATTGGAAAAAACTGTATTATTCACCCAAACGTAACTATATATGACTACTCAGAAATTGGAGACAATGTAATTATAAATTCTAATACCGCAATAGGAAACGATGCTTTCTACTACCATGGCAATAATGGTGCTTATGATAAAATGCATACCATTGGTAAAACTATAATAAAAGACGATGTAGAAATAGGTGCAAGCTGTAGTATTGCAAGTGGTGTTTCTGGAGTTACGCAGGTAGGTAAAGGATCTAAAATAGATAGCCAAGTACATATTGGGCACGGAACAGTAATTGGAAACAATTGTCTTTTTGCTGCTCAAGTTGCTATAGCAGGCAAAACATATATTGGCGATAATGTAGTACTTTATGGTAAAGTTGGTGTTTCTAAAGGGCTTATGATAGGAAAAAACGCCGTAGTGCTTGCATCTTCAAATGTAGACAAAACACTTGAAGGTAATAAAACTTACTTTGGCTCGCCAGCAATAGATGCTAGAGACAAATGGAAAGAAAAAGTATATGTACGTATGCTTCCAAAAGTTTGGAATAAAATACTTTTTAAAACTTCGGTAGATGAAGAAAAAAAGAAAATAGACAATCAATTAGAAGATGAGTTATTAGCATAGTTTATATGATTCAGATAAAAAACTTAAAAAAAGCCTACAATACAAAATCTCAAAGACTAGAAGTTTTAAAGGGAATAAATTTTGAAGTAAAAAAAGGCGAACTCGTTGCTATAATGGGTCCTTCGGGTTCTGGTAAATCTACATTATTAAATGTTTTGGGTATACTAGATCAATATGATTCTGGCGAATACCTACTAAACGACACTTTGATACAAAATTTATCGCAAACAAAAGCAGCAAAATATAGAAACGAATTGCTTGGCTTTGTGTTTCAATCTTTTAATTTATTGCCTTTTAAAAATGCTATGGAAAACGTTGCATTACCATTATATTACAAAGGCTATAACAGAAAAAAACGAAATAAAATTGCGCTAACTTATTTAGAAAAAGTTGGCTTAAAAGACCGTTGGGATCATTTACCAAGCGAACTAAGTGGCGGGCAAAACCAAAGAGTAGCAATAGCACGTGCTTTGATTAGCGAACCAAAAGTAATTTTAGCAGATGAACCTACAGGCGCACTAGATAGTAAAACTTCTAGCGAAATAATTTCATTATTTAAAAGCATCAACAAACAAGGCATTTCTATAGTAATAGTAACTCACGATAGTGAAGTTGCCGCAGTTTGTGACAGAACAATTCATCTTAAAGATGGCTTGGTCATGAATGATTTAATGATTCAATGAGAGAATGATTTAATGAGAGAATGATTTAATGAGAGAATGATTTAATGAGAGAATGATTTAATGAGAGAATGCTTTAATGAGAGAATGCTTTAATGATTCAATGAGAGAATGATTTAATGATTCAATGAGAGAATGATTTAATGAGAGAATGCTTTAATGAGAGAATGATTTAATGATTCAATGAGAGAATGATTTAATGATTCAATGAGAGAATGATTTAATGAGTGAATTGACGATACTTAG
>CAKZQD010000205.1 GCA_937139485.1 uncultured Bacteroidota bacterium
AGGAATAACAAAAAAGCAGTTTAAATGATTAAACTGCTTTTTGTTTTAATAACTATTCAATTCTTGAACTGCCTCAGCAAATCTTTTCACAGGCAGAAAATTATTTTCTAGTGCTTTTGCAAACGGAATTGGACTATCTAAACTAGAAACTCTTTTTACAGGAGCATCTAAATTTTCAAATAAATGTTCGCTAATCCAAGCCGAAATATCTGCTCCTATACCGCCTATCATAGTGTCTTCGTGCAGCACAATTACTTTTCCAGTATTTTTTACCGTTTTTTCTATGGCTTTATAGTCTAGCGGCAATAAAGTTCTTAAATCTAAAATTTCTAAATTGATATTTGGGTTTGCTTCTTGAAAATCTAATGCCCAGTGCACGCCCATACCATAAGTAATTACAGATATATCTTTTCCTTCTTTTGTAAAAGCAGCTTTTCCTATCATTTCGGTATAATACTCATCAGAAACTTGTCCAGAAACACTCCTATACAATGCTTTATGTTCAAAAAACATTACTGGGTTTGGGTCTTCTATTGCTGCACATAGCAAGCCTTTTGCATCTGCTGCATTTGATGGATATACTACTTTTAAACCTGGTGTATGCGTAAACCAAGCCTCATTACTTTGTGAATGAAACGGCCCTGCTCCTACTCCTGCACCTGTTGGCATTCGTATTACAACATCTACATTTTGTCCCCAACGATAGTGGGTTTTTGCTAAATTATTTATTATTGGGTTAAAACCAGAACTTACAAAATCGGCAAATTGCATTTCTACCACCGCACGCATTTTCTTTATAGATAATCCAAGTGCCGCACTTACTATTCCAGACTCACAAATTGGCGTGTTTCTAACTCTTTCTTTTCCAAATTTTTCTACAAAACCATCTGTTATTTTAAAAGCACCACCGTATTCAGCAATATCTTGCCCCATAATAACCAAGTTGTCATATTTTTCCATACTTTGGTAAAGTCCTTGAGAAATAGCGTCTATTACTCTTTTTTCTACGGTAGTTTCATAAAAAGGAGGTATTATTTTTTGAACAAATTCTTGGTAAACATCATTCATTTCTTCGTGATGATTTACTTCTATTTCTGGCTCTGCATAAGCTTCTGCTAAACCTTTTTCTATTTCATCTTTTATTATTGCTTTAAAATCACTTATGTCTCTAGAAAACAATACACCTTCTTCCAATAAATAATCTTCAAAATTTTGAATAGGATCTTTCTCTGCCCAAGTTTCAAACAAATGCTTTGGAACATATTTTACTCCAGATGCTTCTTCGTGACCTCTCATTCTAAAAGTTTTACATTCCAGTAAAAGTGGTTGCGGATTTTCACGTATTTTTTCTGCCCATCTATTTACTGTGTTGTAAACTTCTAGTATATTATTTCCATCTATTGTTACGGCCTCCATTCCATAGCCTATACCTTTATCAGAAATTCTATCGCATTTAAACTGCTCTTTTGTTGGGGTAGAAAGTCCATAACCATTATTTTCTATTACAAAAATGATAGGCAAATCCCAAACAGCTGCCACATTTAAAGCTTCGTGAAAATCTCCTTCAGAAGTAGCTCCTTCTCCACTAAAAGCAACGGTAACTTTTTTCTCATTTCTTAATTTTGTAGCCAATGCTATTCCATCTCCAACGTTTAGTTGTGGTCCCAAATGCGAAATCATTCCAACTATATGATGTTCGTTAGTTCCAAAGTGAAAAGATCTGTCTCTTCCTTTGGTAAATCCACCTTTTTTTCCTTGCCATTGTTTAAATAATTTTGTTAAAGGAATATCTCTAGAAGTAAAAACACCTAAATTTCTGTGCATAGGCAAAATATATTCATCTGGCTGCATAGCAGAAGTTACTCCTACAGAAATAGCTTCTTGTCCTATACCCGAAAACCACTTAGATATTTTTCCTTGTCTTAAAAGGATAAGCATTTTCTCTTCAATCATTCTTGGTTTCAGAAGTCTTTTATAAAGCTTTACAAGTTCTGAATCGGATAAATTTTGTCTGTCGAATTTCACAATAAAAATGTTTAGAATACAAAGAAAATAAAAAAACAAAGGATAAATAAAAAAAGGCAACTTCTTTTTGAAATTGCCTTATAAATTTGTCTATTTTAATATAATTATCTCAATAAAGTAATACTCCCAGTTTCATTAACAGTTGTTCCGTTTAGGAAAGTAATATTTATCATATAAACATAAGATCCACTTGGTTGACCTACGCCTTGGTAGGTTCCGTCCCAAGAAGTAAACTGATTTGTACCATTAAAAATCATTTGTCCCCAATTATTAAAAATTTGAGTACTTACACTTTGAATATCTTGTCCTAAGACACTAAACACATCATTTACACCGTCACCATTTGGTGAAAATCCGTTTGGAATAAAGTAAAATAAAGTTTGATCTACAGTAATAAAAACTTCTGAATAATTAAAACTATTACAGCCATTTTCATCTGTTACTACTACACTATATTCTACATCATTATAACTTGTTACAAATGGATTAGCACAATCGGTACAACTTAAACCTGTTGTTGGAGACCAAGAATATTGTAAATTAGTTCCTATTGCATTTTGAACATTTACACCAAGTTGCAATGTATCTCCCATAGAAATCAATGCAGAATCTGGAGAAATATTTGCTAAAACTGGTGCCACATCTAAAATAGTTTGCGATGCAGATACGGTACAGTTATTTGCATCTGTTACATCTACTAAGTAAACTCCAGAAGACAAACCAAATATAGTGTTTTGAACTTGATTAGCCAACATTATATCTGGAGACCAAATGTAAGTATATGGAGCAGACCCGCCACTTGCATTTACCGACATAGATGCATCTTCAGCACCAAAACATGTTAATGCACTAGTATCTATTCCTGTAATTATTAATTGATTTGGTTGAGTAATTGTTTGCGTTAAACTTCCTGTACATCCATTAGCGTCTTCTATCGAAATTGTATAAACCAATCCAGCTTCTGTTCCTTCAAGATTAGAAAATACTGCATTTGTATTACTATTTACTGTTTCTGTAAATGAACCTAAGCTAATTGTAAAATCGTAGTTTGGCGTTCCACCAGTAGCGGCAACATTTATCTCTCCATCTGCGGCTCCAAAACAAGAAACATTAATTGGTGATGAAGCATTTAAAGCTATTGCTCCAACATCTTGAACTGTTTCATTCCAAGTATAAGTACAATTATTATCATCTGTAACATTTATTGCATAAATTCCTGCTGCTAAATTTGCAAAATTTAAACTTGTTGTATAAGGGCTAGACAATCCATTTACTTCAACCATATATGGTGGTGTACCTCCAGAAATATTGTTTACTGTAAGTGTTCCGTCTGTATTTCCATTGCAACTTACGCTTGTAGAAAAAGAATTTCCGCTTATTGCAGTTGGTTCAACAATTACAACATTTGTAGCAGCTGCCGCCAAACAACCAAACGCATCTCTAACAATTACATTATAAGAACCTGCTGCTAAATTTGTAAAGAAACTATCTACTTGAAAATTCACACCATTATCTATTGAATATTGATAAGGAGCAGAACCACCTTGTGCTGCTATTCCTATCAATCCAAAATTTTCATTATTGCAAACTAAAGAAGCTGTAGCTGTATCAACAGTATATGTTACTGCATTTGGTGCTACTATCGTACTTGTCATTTTTGCTGTATCACATAAATTAGCATCTGTTACACCTAAAGTGTAAGTTCCTGCTGTTGTAATTGTAAATATGTTTGAAGTTTGCGCTGAACCACCATTTAAAGTGTACGTGTAAGGCGCAGTTCCTCCTTGTGCATCTATAGTAAAAGTTCCATCATTGTTACACGAAATGTCAACTGGGTTTACATTTGTTATTATTAGTGTATCTGGTTCTTGAACTGTAAAAGGTGCAAAAGCAAAGCAGCCATTTTCGTCTAATACATAAGCTGTATCAATTCCAGCAGGTAAGCCAGTAAAAATATTAGTTACTTGTAACGAATTTGTATCATTTACTGCATAAGTATAAATAGAACCTCCTCCACTTGCAGAAATTGTTATTTGAGCATCAGAATTAGCATTACAAGTAGCATCTACTACTGTTACGGCATCAATTTGTACATTATCTCCTTGGTAAACCTCTGTAGCAGTACTTGCTAAACATCCATTTACATCTACTACATAAGCAGTATAAACACCTGGAGCATAGCCAGTAAAGTTATTTGAAATTTGTGCTGTAGATGTATCATTTATCGCATACACATAAGGAGCTGTTCCACCTGTTTCAGAAATATTAATTTCTCCATCATTATTTCCAGAACAACTTGTACTATCTGTAGTTGTGCTTAGTCCCAGTAAGCTTGGTTCATATATTGTAATAGCTACAGTTCCTTGACAACTATTAGCGTCTTCTACTGTAAAATTATGTAAACCAGCATTTAAATTTGTAAATAAAGAATCTGATTGAACTATTCCTCCATCAACACTAAAATTATAAGGCAAAGTACCACCTGTTGCACTTAATTGTACAGTTGCAGTACTATTTCCATTACAAAGTACACTATCAAAACTAGCAATAGTTAAAGTTGGTGCACCAAAATTGGCAACCGAAACATCTAAAGATTCTGAACAAGCATTTCCATCTGTAACTATTATATTATAAATACCTGCCGTTAAATTATCAAAACTTGGAAGTGCTTGATTATTTAAACCTGTATCTATACTAAATGAATAAGTTCCAGTTCCACCATTTGCTATTACAGAAATTGAACCATCTGCCGCTCCACAAGTAGAACTAATAGTACTATCTAATATTAATGTTAAATCTGTTGGTTCTGTAATTGTATCATGAACCAAATTACTAAAACAGCCATTAACATCAGTAACTTGAAGTACATACGCTCCTTGTGGTAAATTGTTGAAATTATTTGAACTTTGAAAATTCAATCCGCTATCTATTGAATATTGATAAGGTGCTGTTCCATTAATTGCATTAAAAGAAATAGAACCACTACTATCTCCAAAACAAATTACAGGATTTATATTAATATTATTTACCAACATTGCAGCTGGTTCAGAAACAGAGGTTACCAAAGAATCTCTACAGCCATTATTATCCATTGCATAAATAGCATAAGAGCCAGCTGTTAAATTTGTAAAGAAACTATCTGACTGAAATACATTATTATCTAAAGAGAAAGTATAAGGTTGAACACCCATATTTGCAGAAACATGAATTTGACCATCTGCAGAACCAAAACAAGTTAAATCTATACTATCTTCAAATAAAATATCTATAGTTGCAGGAGCAGATAAAGTATCTATAGCGGTAGTAGGCGGGCAAGATCCGTATTGTACACTAATATTATAAATTCCATCAGAAATACCAGTAAAAATATTTGAAGTTTGTGTATTTAATCCTCCATCTATACTATAGTTTGCAACTAAATTTGTATCTGTAAATATTTCTATTCTACCGCTTGTATCTCCAACACAGAGTGGGTTTTCCGAATAAATAGAATCTATGTTTACACTTACTCCACCACCAATCATTACAGTAGTATCTACTGGACAACTAGCCATTGAGTCATTTACTGTTATTGTGTATGTTCCAGACTCCAATGCATTATAAAAACCAGTTATTTGGTTACTTACAAAAACACCATTTAATCGCAACTCATAATTGTAAGGTGTATTTAATCCACCAGAAGCAATAGATTGCAATGTTCCATTGTTATTTCCGTTGCAATCTGCATCTGTTGCAGCTACAAAAACAAATTGTTTATTAGACACATATATTGTCATAGTATCAGATTTTATACATCCAGCAGAATCTGAAAAAACGGTATAAGTGGTAGTAACACTAGGTGTAAAAATAGGTGCTCTCAATGTAGTGTCACTTATAGACCCATCGTTTGGAGACCAAGCAAAACTTTCTGCACCACCATATACTTGTAAATATGCTGAATCGCCAACACATATTGCCGTATCATCTGAGGCACTAAAAGAATAATTTGCAATAACATTTACAGTTACTGTATCTACGCCACAAGCACTTGTAAAAATATAGTCTGTAGTATCTAACGGACTAGCAGTTGGGTTTATAATGTTGGGATTAGAAAGCCCTGTAGGAGGAGACCAATTATAGTTTCCTATTGGTAATATACCAGAAGCTTGTAACTGTACAATATTTGTATTACAGTCTAAAGTAACATCTGGTCCAGCATTGGTTTCTTCTAAATAAACCGTAACACTATCTTGTAATATTATAGAACCATAATCTAAATCAAAAACATAAAGTGTAGAATCTGTTGGCCCTACTTTTATAGTATCTGGAGTTGTTCCAATATACATAGCAACTGGTGAAACCATATAAATATCTGCCGCAGTTGAATTTATTGAAACACTAATATCGTCTATACCCCAATGATCATAATCAAATCCAGAATCACCAAGAGGTGGAATTTGTGCAAATCTAAAAATTACATTGGCTACTTGAGCTGCTGCTGGAATAGCTACACAAACATCATCTTGCCAAGTGGTAAACGGCCCATTTGTACCACTATTTGGAGTGCTTGTACCAGGGTTTGAAATAAGCGTATCGCCATTTGGTGCCCAGTATTTTATATCTACCCAGCCTCCACTCGATAACTTGTATTGTAGCGATAATCCTTCATCATATTCATCTGGCCCTTCAATTGGAGAGGTTCCACCTTGATTTGCAAAAACAAAATCAAAACAAATTTGCCCACCACAAGATGCATCATAAGGCGGAGATGTAACCGTTCTTGGCTGATTGCTTCCTGTTGGCGGTGCTGCACCAGAAATAGTATTCCCCATCCATAAATACCCATTCCCGTCTGGACTTGGAAGATAAGGTTGAGAAAAATCAACTCCAGGGTTTACTGCCCAAGCCGGATCACAAGGTCCTAGTGAACCATTTGGTAGCAAACAGTTAAAATTTTCAGATCCACCTGTAGCTCCAAAAATAATTAAAGTTGAGTCATTACAAGCTATCGTATCGTTTACTGCATATACGTTTGTCTCACAAAATTGAGCTACAATGCTATTAACACTAAATAACATTGTTGCAATAAAAATTATCTTCTTCATAAATCTTCTTTTATCTAATTAAAGTCAAGCTTCCATTTTTTTGTAGTGTTGCATCATTCAAAAATTCTACATTTATTACGTATGTAAATACACCTGATGATTGCATTACTCCTTGGTATGTTCCATCCCAAGTTTCAAATTGGTTTTGACCATTAAAAACTAATTCGCCCCATCTATTATAAATCATCATTGAAACACTTTTAATGTCTTGACCAAAAACCATAAAATTATCGTTTATTCCATCTCCATTTGGTGTAAACGAATTTGGAATAAAGAAAAACAATGAATTATCTACATATACATAAGCTTCTAAAAAGTTATAGTTAGTACAACCTGTAGAATCTGTAACTACTACACTATATACTATATCGTTATAAACCGTAGCATTTGGGTTGGCACAGTCTGTACAACTTAAACCTGTAGTTGGCGACCAACTATAAGTTAAAGCCCCAAAAGCATTTTGAACTGTTACACCAAGTCCTAAAGTATCTCCCATAGAAATCAAAGAAGAATCTGGCGTTATACTAGCAATAATTGGCAACACATCATCTATTGTATAAGAAGCAGTTGCACTACAGTTATTATCATCTGTTACTGTAATAGTGTGCACTCCAGGATTTAAACCACTAGTTTTATGATCTGTATCTCCAGAAGGTGACCAAAGATATTGATAATCACCAAAAACAGGATCTGCTAAATAACCTCCAGAAGCATGAGCTAACAAAGCACCATCTCCAGCACCGAAACAAGAAACAGATTTCAGTAAAGTAATACTGTCTACTGTTAAAACTGGTGGGTCTAATAAATTTATTGTCATGGTATCTAAACATCCATTATCATCTTCTACCTGTGCAAAATATGTACCTGCATTTAAATCATTGTAAACAACAGCGGCTCCAGTACTAGTTTGTACTATTCCATTAAAAGTAAAATCATAATCTGCTGTTCCACCTACTACGGCTAGTTCTACATTAGCGTCAGACAAACCGTTACAAGATACATCTACTACATTAGCAAGTGATATTTCTAATACTGGTGGTAAAGCAATAGCAATATTCTGGTTTATGCTACATCCATTTGTGTCTGTAACAGTTACCAAATAAGAAAATCCACCTTGTAAATTATCAAATATCATATTATTTACAAAACTTACATTTGGTGCTCCATCAAAAGATATTTGATAACCAGGAGTTCCGCCAGTGATATTATTTAATGTTATAGAACCATCTTGTGCAATACTACAACTTACATCTGTGGTAGAAGAAAAAAGCATTAGCCCAGCAGGCTCTGTAAGTGTAACATTTTGAGTATTCGAAACACACATATTTGCATCTCTTACTATTAAAGTGTAACTACCTGCACTTAAAGTATTAAACACATTTGCACTTACATAATTAGCACCACCATCTGTAGAATAACTCAATGGCGCAACACCACCAACGGCACTCATTTCTATATAACCATTGTTTGAACCATTACAAGTCAAGTTTTTTGTACTATCTATTGTTAAAACAATTTCTTCTGGTTCTTGTATTGAATCTATGTTTGTAGCAGTAGGGCAGTTATTAATATCTGTAACATTTATAGTATAAGTTCCACCAGATAAATCATCTATAATATTTGAAGTTTGAATTGCTCCACCAGTTACAGAATAACTATACGGTAAAGTACCACCTGTTGCTGTAACAGTAAAACTTCCATCATTGTCTCCAAAACAAGTAATATCTTGTACTGCTACATTTGTAATAATTAATGTATCTGGCTCTATAACAGTAATAATATTTATAGTATCTAAACAGCCTGTAGTGTCAGAAATTATAGCTGTATAAGTTCCAGCATCCAAATTATTAAATGTATTATTTGTTTGAGGCAATACAGAAGTATTTAAAGCATAAAAATAAGGTGCAATTCCTCCAGAAGTATTTATTTCAATTTCTCCATTTGCAGATTCATTACAAGTTAAGTTTGTAGGAGTTGCTGTACTTACTAAATTTGTTGGTTCAAAAATAAATATCTGTTGTGTTTCTGAACACCCGTTTGCATCTGTAACTTCAAATACATGATTGCCACCAGCTAAATTTGTAAATACAGAATCTGCTTGTGGCGTGCCATTATTATCAGTAAAAGTATATGGTAACAAACCTAAATTAGCACTTAATTCAACTGTTGCATCACTAGCACCAAAACAAGATACAGAATCGAAAGAAACAATAGATAAAGTTATAGGTGCATCATCAGAAACTGGACTTGAAATTTGTTCTGTACAATTATTTGCATCTGTTATAGTTAGGAAATAATTTCCTGCGGCTACATCTACTAAATCTTCTGTAGTAGCTATTACAGAAACGCCATCACTCCAGCTAAAAGTATAAGGTCCTGTTCCTCCAGAAAATGAAATATAAACATCTCCATCTGCTACGCCACAGCTTGTATTGTTTGTACTATCTATCAATATTGCTATATCAGAAGGTTCGTATAAAGTATCTAATGCTACATTACTTAAACAGTTATTATCATCTTGAATTTGAATAGTATAATTACCCGCCGCTACATTAAAAGTATTTGAAGAACCAAAAGTAGGTACGCCATTAATACTATAATTTAGTGGTGTTGTTCCACCAGAACCAGTTATAGTTATTGTTCCGTTCTGACCAAAACAATTTGCACTATCTATTTGCACATTGCTTACAAACAATGAATCTGGAGAGCTTAAAACTAAAGTATCAAAAGCAGAACATGTATTCATATCTTGCGCTTGTAAAAAATAAGTTCCAGAATCTAAAGTATTAAAAACACCCGATGCCTGAAAATTAATACCATCAATAGAATAGGTATAATTTGGAGAACCACCAGAAGCACTCAGCGTAATTGCTCCAGTTGCATCATTATAGCAAGTTAAGTTTGTACTATTGTCTATACTCATCAATACAGTATCTGGTGCTAAAAGCGTTATTGTAGTATCTATTGCTGGGCAAGATCCATCAGAAATAGTTATCGTATAGGTTCCACTAGCTTGTGCAGTAAATAAATTTGATGCTTGTGTAACACCTGTAACACTATTATTGTAAGTAACAGCAGCATTTGTATCTGTTAAAAATACTTGAATTGCACCGTCAGCATAACCTCCACAAGAAGGATCTAATGTATATACCGAATCTATAACTAACAAAGCACCTCCACCTCCAATTGGCAATACAGTATCTAAAGGACAATTTGTAGTATCTGTTATTTGTACATTATAATTTCCACCAAATAAATTATTAAAAATCAAACTGGTTTGTGAGTTTGCTCCACCATCTATACTATAGTTTAATGCTCCTAAACCACCACCAGCAAATAATATAAAACCACCATTAGCAACACCACAAGTTGCATTTGTTGTAAATACATTGTTCAACTGTATATTTGAAACTTCTACAGTTATATTTCTAAACTGTGAACAGCCAGTAGAATCTGCTTGTACATTGTAAGTAGTAGTAGTTGTAGGATAAACAAATGGATTTGCAGCAGAAGTATCACTTATAGAACCAGAACCATTGTCTGAAGTCCAAATATATGAAGTAGCACCACCAGTTGTAAAAAGCTGAACAGTATCTCCTGCACAAATTGTAGTATCTCCAAAAGCATCAAATTGAAATGAAGCAGCAGAGTTTACCATTACCGTATCATAAAAAGTACAGTTATTTATACTTGTAGCTCCAACTGCATATTGTATACTTGAACCCGACAAGGTTGAAATTGGATCAGGAATGTTAGTATCATCTAAATCAGTAGCTGGCGACCAATTGTAAGTATAAACACCTCCACAAGACGTAGTAAAAGAAACACCTACCACAGGATTTGGTCCATCAGAAAAAATTACAGCGCCATTGGTTGAAACGGTGTAACTTACTTCGTTTTGAAAACTACCCAAACCATCATATGTTAGCTCTAAAACAGCACCGCCAGGCACTGTAAGATTAAAAGTAGCCGAAGAACCACCAGTTATTGTATAAGTTCCTGCTATTACGCCATCTATTCTAGCTATAAGATTGTTTCCGTTCCATCCATCACCAAAAGAATCTGCAAGATCAAAAACATAGTTACACGAAGAAATTGTTCCTACAACTTCTGCATTCAATTGAACTGGATCTCCAGCACAAGCTATCGTATCTGTAGGTGTTGCGCTAACAGTAAATTCTTCTACCCAAATTTCTACAGTATCTTGGTCTGTACAAGTAAAATTTTGCACATCTACGTTATAGTATAAAACATCTGCTCCAGCAGTATTAGCTGTATATTGTATCGTATTCTGATTTAAAGGAGAAACAATATTTGGATTGGCATCCCAATAACCTGTTGCATTATAATTAACAATAAACGAATCTGCATCTGGAACAAATATTTGGTCAAATTCAAAAGAAGCACCAAAAATATTTCCATCATCACCACCATAATCATCAAATACTTGTATAGTCCAAATTCCATTTACTGGTGAGCCTATAAAATTATCCCAATTACCAAAAGCTTGGTAGCTAGCACCAGGAAAAGGGGGAATCATAGTAGGATAAGTTGCACCAGAAATAATAGCAGGACTTGTAGCTGTAGGAGACCAGCAATATGTTTCAGGAACACCTGGAGTAGTTGAACTTACCGCAGGGTTTGGAGTACCATAGTTTGCAAAAGGGCCATCTGGAGGACTCATATCTACTAAAAAAACTTGTGAACCATTTGGCGATACAAGTACAATATCTATATCTCCTGCAAATGAATGTTCAATATCTAAACATATATTTATTACTTGGTTACCGTTTGTAATTACAGAACCTGGTATAAAACCAGTAACTGCAATTGGATAAGTAGCAGGCGTTGTAATTCCGTTTCCATTATTGCCATCAGCATCATCTGGTATGTATTGCGCTGCAGAAGTTACAGAAAATAAATTTGCAGTTTTTACAGTATCACCAACTATTGTACCACCTCCACTAGAAGCACCAGAAACTTGGTCAAATATGTTTACAGTAGATCCTAAACAAATTACAGAATCAAAAACAGGAGAAAAATCTGCATGTGGTAAATACCTCACACTTAAATTTACTTCATTTATTGTAGTACATCCTATTGAATCTTCCATTGTTAAAGACACAGGATAAAAACCTTTTTCTGGAAGTAATTCTGAAAAAACAATTGAAGTATCTTTAAGACCTCCTACTTGCCAGTAAAATGAAACATTATTGTTTGTTTGGTTATAATTTAAATTATTTTCAGAAAAAACACCATTTGCTGTTAATGTTAATGTATCTCCATTACAAACATCAATATAAGTTGTATCTACTATTGGGTGACTACTAGCTGCTAACTCTGCAGACATTTGCTGACAAGGATAAACACAAAATAAATCTATCTCAAAATCACCAACATCTGCTCCATCTGCATAAAACTGAAAGGTAAGACAGCCTGTTGGGTTTGAAGAGGAAGCTCTTACTAAACTATCTATAGAAACAGGTGTTACATTGTTGTAACAATCTAATAAGGGCGCTGCAACTGTAGTGCCATCATAAACACAAACATAATCTCCACCTCCAAAATTAGCATCGTTAAAATCATAGCCTACAGATTCTCCAACTGAACTATTAGGGCAAACTGTGAAAAGAAAAGTTTCGTCATTGTTATAACTATTTCCATTTCCTCCAGGATTATGCAATAAACCGCCTACAGCACAGTCTAAAATAATTGAATCGTTTTGGAAAATATAATTTGTCTGCGCATTTAAAACAATTCCAAATGTCACGAATAATAATGTAAATATTTTTTTCATATCGTTTTACTTTTTTAAGCAAGCTTTAAAAATAACAAAAAACTTGTAATACAATAGCCTTTTTGTTAAGTAATAAGACTTATCTATGCAATATTAATACATTACAATAGCAAAAAGAAATACAAAAAAATGCTTTTGTGAAATACGTATAGTTTCTACTTATAAAATTTTATAATAAAAAAAAGCCGAAAATGGTAAAATTTTCGGCTTTTCAAAATATGATTTTTAGGTTTACTTTTTGATAAAATTAAACATTTTTTGATTTTTAGCAGCATTAAACTTAACAACATAAGTGCCTGGTAATAATTTACTTACATCTATTTTAACACTTGAATTTTGTTCAAACTCATTTACTTTTTGTTCTAATACTTTCCTTCCAGTAATATCATAAATTTCTAATACTGTTTTACTATCTATTTCGCTATTTGTAGATACAAACAAACTTTCAGAAACTGGATTTGGGTAAATATTTACATCAAACACTTTTTGCTCGTTTCTATTTACAGATTTAATTTCTGTATACTCAAAGCTAGCATCAAAATCTGTTTGCTTTAATCTGTAATAAGAAATGCCACTTAAAGCTTGTTTATCTATAAATTGATAAGTTAAAGTTCCAGAATAATTTCCAGCTCCTTTTTCAACTCCTATTTCTTTGAAATCTATTCCATTTTGGCTTCTTTCTATTGTGAAAAAATCATTATTTATTTCTGTAACTGTAGCCCAAGAAAGCATAACATTTTCTGCTTTATTTTCTACTTCGAAATATAACATTTCTACTGGTAAAGCAGTACCAGAAGCATTAGCTCCATTAAGTGTGAATGAAGAAAAGGAAGTCATCCCAGTTAAAGTATATTGATTTGGACAAGCTTCAAAACCTGTCGCATTAAAACTAGGAGCACCGTTAGTACTTCCAGCAGCAGAACCATTAGATTCATAAGCTTGACCATCTTTTAGTAAATAACGCATATATGTAGAGCCATCTGCAGCTTGTACTGGGTTAATATCTTGACCTCCATTTGCTAGCACTACAACATCGTATTCGTTTATTGTTCCACCACTTGGATTAGTAATTTGCCATTTTAAAGGTGAAGCAATATTAAACTCTATTTGATCTAAAATACCATCTTGACCAGCTGTTCCTTGACCAACTTGCTGTCCTGAAGCAGTACTTGTTTCAACATCACAATAAGCATAAGTTTGTAAAGGAGATACTTCGTCAGAACCAGTATTGGCATATAAGAAAGCTAAAATATTAGCACCGTCATCACCTGTAACATCTATTGTAAATCCTTGTGCATTTTGAGAAGCGTGCCCTACTGGAAAAGTATATGAAGAAGCTCCATCTGTAGTCCATTGTAGTTTTCCCTCTACATAATTTGAAACTCCAGAAGTAGCACCGCCAACAATTGCACTTGTAGTATTTTTTTGAACAAATACTTTATCATTTGGCTTATTTACGACATCAGTTATAATTTTTCCATTAGTAAATGTTAATTGATTTGTAATATTTATATCAATATCTGTTATTTCTGTATGAGCAGTATTATCTAGTTCAAATTGATAAGTATTATATAATCCTGTACCACTAGCAGAAATAACATCTTGCTTTACTGTACCAGAAAACTTTGTTATTCCCATTCCTGCAGTCATATTTAAAGTGCCATCTATTAAGAAATTACCTTTCACTTCTATACCAGTACCATTATTAGCTCCAGCAGAAACATCTACATTTGTAAACTCAGAACCTGCTGCAATAGTAACATCTCCCATAATTAACATAGGCTGTGCATTTAAGTTATTGTTATATACTTTGTAAGCATCTGTACCACCAGAAATAGTACTTAGCCCAATTTCTAAATTTCCTTTAACGGTAGTAAAACCACTTGTTCCTTTAAACACTTCATTTAAATCATTGGCATCATAAGCTCCTGCTGAAGATTCAAAATATAAATTTGGATAAAACATATCTATTGAAGCTACAGAAACTGAACCAGAACCATCATAAACAAAAGCCCAATGTGCACTTGCTGGAATGTTAGCAATTCCAGTTTCATAATTGTCTTTATATTTATTTACAGAAGAATTATAAGTTTTTATTATCGTACCTGCTGCATCTAATTTCCAAGTTGCACCAGTTTCAAAATCTAAACCGTTAACTGTAGATCCATTATCTTGTAGTGTACCGATTACCTCTAAATCTTCTCCAGAAGTATTTCCGTTTTCTATGATTAACTTCTCCTCTAAAGTAAGTTTTGCGCCACTTTGTACAATTAATTGGTCTGCTGTTAAATCTATATTTAAGACCATATCTGCGCCACTTTCTATAGATATATAGTCAGAATTTACAGCCGTTGGGTAAGTACATGCAACAACCCAAGTAGGTCCAGCAGCAGAAGTAGACATCTCCCAATTTGAAGCTATATCCCAGTTTCCTGCTATTGCACTTCTAAAATATCTATCATTATCTAAAGAAAACTTTTCAGCTTTAGAAACATTAACACAAGTACTAGCTTCTGTTACCTCACAGTAAAATTGATAATTTGAAATAGCACTTAAACCTGCACCTGATATTGTAAGGTTTAAACCTGTTTCACCTGCAACAATTGTATTTGCAAAAGTAGTTACGTCTGCCCATGTTGTAGAAACACCATCATTATATTTCCATTGATAAGTTAAATCTCCAAGAGTTGCTATATCTCCTTCATCTGCAGTAATTGTATAATCTAATTCAAAACAATCACTATCGTCTGTAAAAGAAGTAACTTCTACTGGTGAACTCGTTGGATAATCAGCAATAATTTGAATATCATCTACTGACCAAAGTTCTCTATTGTCGGAAGCATCATTTAACATATCTATAAATAATCTTACAAAAGGTGTATTGTCAGGAATAGTGAATTCTATTAAATTTTTAGTAATCGTACCACTAACGACTCCAGAAGTATTATATTCATTACCTAAGTAATCCCACCTTTGATTAGTACCACCACTCACACTAGAAGATGCATCAATATTCCCATTTATATAAGCAAAATACCAATCAGCTGCATCAGTCAAATCTGGAACAATTTCAACATCAGTAGCTGAATTACCATAAGCAACAGCAGCACGTAAAAAATCTGCTGACTCTACTCCATTATTAATAACACCGTCTGTTGATATTGATGAAACATAAACTCTTACTTTTATATTTGTAGCATTAGAAACATCTGGTATTTGAATTGCATCAAAATATATTTTACTTATTGCTCCATCACCACCATCATTTGTAGATTGCTGAACATAAGCATTAGCTCCATTTCTTACAAAAGTTGTTGGGTTGTTGGCACTTGGTCCAGCTAGTGTTCCATATACTCCTCTTTGGTTTCCAGAAAAATTTCTACATACAGTTCCTGAATTTGTAGAACCATTCACTCCGTTATCATATAATGTACTACCTCCTAAATTATAAGTTTCAGACATACAAGCACAAGAATTCCTATCTGTAGCAGAACTCGAACCTACAGCTCCTTGGTTGTAATACGTCCATTCTACTGCATTGGTATGCGCTTCGTAATTTTGTAAACCTGTTGGAGTTGTGTTTTCATTATCTACAGAAAATGTCCAAGCCGCACTACTTACAAACTCAAAACCTTGAAAAGCAACGACTTTAGTTTCGCTTGCACCCGATGCACAGTTGTTTTCTTCTAACAATGTAAATGTACCTGTTTGAATATCACAAGCAGTTTCTGTTAAGGTAATAACACCAGTAGATACACCAGTTGGTACATTTACAATTAGTGTGTTAACATCTATAAATTCAACTACTGCAGAAGTAGCTCCAAAACTAGCTGTGGTAGAAGCTGTAAAACCAGAACCTGTTACTGTGATTTCAGTTTCTACTGGACCAGAAGTTGGTATCATAGAAGTGAATGCGTGTGTTGGTGTACAAGGAATAACTACTTCTACAGAATAATCTACTATTGTTCCCCAACCTGGTGAAACACAAGGATCAATAGTACCAGAAGCACCTCCTTCATCTTGAACTATTCTCATAGTATAAGTGCCAATTGGTTGGGCAGAACCTACACTAATTGAAAATATTTCTGTAACATTTCCTCCACTAACTGAAACATCTACAGTACCAATTTCTTCTCCTGCATCATTAAAACTTCCATTTGAGTTCCAATCTATCCATACACCACCTGCTCCATCATATTGAGTTCCATCATTACAGTCTCCAAACTCAACAGATAAAGTATAAGTATCTCCTTGGTTTAAATCTGCACTCATAGCTGTATTATCTTGGACTGTATTTGTACAAGTATTTGTAGTTACATTATTGATAGAGTTATTTTCTCCTGTTAACACAACGCTTTCAATTTCAGAATCACTAGCACTCCAACTTGCAACAGTACAATACACCAAAGTTGGCGTACAATCCACTTCAACACCTGAACTCCAAGAAGTTCCATTTCTGGTAAAAACGGTGTAAGTATAATTTGTTCCATTTGTTAAGCCTGTAATAGAAACAGAAGTTCCCGAACCTTCATAAACTATATAACCATCATCATAAGCAGTACCCGAACCATAAGTTGCGTTTGCTGTATAAGTAGGACCAGTAGATGGTGCAGTAGTTAATGCTGTTGGAGAAGCAATTACTAAATAATTATCTAAACAGCCAGTAGCAGCTGCCCAAGAGACATCAACACCACCATTTTCACAGTTTGCTGTTGCTAAAGCAGTTACATTGTTTGGCGCTACCTCTGTAATAGTGTGTGTACCACTTGCTGATGCAGATCCTGTTGCAACTCCACTAGAAAAAGTGAAATCTGCTGGCATAATTGCATCAACTATTATAGTATTTCCATTGGTCGCATCACAAGGCAAATCTACCGTAATAAAAAAGTAACCAGTACTCCCATTTGTAATATTTTGAGAAAAACCTGTTGCGGCGTGTGTTCCTGTACCAAGTGTTGTATTAACTAAATCTAATTGAGTATCACTTCCTGAATTAAAATTAGCATCAGTAGAATACCAAGTTTTAAAATTAGTTACATTACTTGCAGCATAAGTTCCACTAGTTACAAAATTAAATGCAGTTAATTCGGCATCAAAATTAGTAACAGCTAAATCAAAAGCATAAATTACTGTATTATCTACTGCGGCGTCTGCTTGAATATTACTAGCTGGAACTGCTGTAGAATTTAGTACTATACTTGGTACATCTGTAGCATTTCCTTCAATATCAAAAGTATAAGGGTTTTCATTTGCATCATTACTAGCTATTGTTATAGTAGCTGTTTTTGCACCTATAGTAGTTGGGTCAAATGTGACTGTAAAAGTTGTTGAATTTCCTGCTAAAACTACGCCAGGTGTAAAAGCAGTTAATGCAAAATCTGTATTATTAGAACTTACTGCACTAGTAAGAGTTAACGGGGCAGTTCCAGTATTTTGTATAGTAAAAACATTCGGATTCGTTCCTCCTGTTATCAATACATCTCCAAAATCGGTATCATCTGCAGCATCAGGAGTTACATCACCATCTGCAATATCAGTTGCATTACCTTTTACATTTATTTCTGGTGCTGCTACTAAGCAAATATCTCCAGTTAATTTTACATCATCAATACACCATATTTCATTGCTACTATTACTTTGTGTTACAATTTTTACAAACACTGTATTCCAAGCATCTGGGATATTTACTTTTAAATTTGATTTTGCATCGTTACCCGATTTTGTTCCACCAGAAGGGTAATTGTAGGATATTGGTGTACCCGCTGTAGTGCTTACTACGCCTGTACCACTCATTCCATATTTTAAATTACTAGTTCCATCAATTGTAATATCTGGTGTGGCACCAAAAGTAGCAGTTTGAGAAACATACACCTCTATATCATCATTATTATCCATTCCGTTCGAACCATTTCCAGAAATACCTGCACTCCAAATATCAACAACGACATTTGTGGCGGTAGAAATATCTACTCCACTTCCACCATTATCAAAAGTAATAGTTGCCGCACCATTTGCTCTTTGAAAAGAACGAGCACCAGATTTTCTTCTATCATTATTAGGTGTACCTGAGTTAGTTGATGAAGGTCCTCCTCCAGAATTAGTATAATTCCAAGTATCACCACTAGTTTCAAAACCTTGAAAAACAATTTGCCCAGAACTGCCATCATCATCACTAACACTTAAAATTGTTTCATCTACACTCCCTGCGCTTGCATTAGTACCTCCACTTACACTTTGTAGTTCAAAAGTATAGTCGGTAGCATCGCTACAAACTGTATTATCTAAAATACTAACAGTAACGCACTGTTGAGCAGAACTACTAGCTGGAAATGTTATTCCAGTAGTAGTATATGCTGTTAAATGTGGAGAGTTTGCAGTTGTTAAAACAACATTTGCAGTTGTTGGTGTAACACTTGGGTTGGTAATATCTACACATAAATCTACCGAAGTTCCATTTTCTGATTCAGAATAAGTTGCTGATGAAAAGTTTAGTTCTGTGTCTGTTGATAAAGAAGTTACCGAGCCATTTAAAGTAAAGTCATCTAATCTAAAAGTACCACTACCTGAAGCACCAGATAATGACAACACTATTGTAACAGTCCCAGTTAAACCTGTAAAACCTGTTACAGAAGTAACGCCAATTGAAGATCCAGACGTAGGAACACTTCCACTTCCAACACCAGTTCCATTAATAGCCATTGACCAATTCTGAGCACCAGAGTTACTCCTTCTTCTCCAAAAATCAAATGAGGTCAAGTCTAATTGAAACCCAGGGTCAACATCAAAAGTTAAAGTAACTGTTGGAGATCCTGCAGAATTACCTAAAGATATAGCTTGACCACTTGCTCCAGCATAAGACGTCCAAGAACCAGTTGAATTAATCCAGGAAGAACCAGTTAAATTAGTAGCTATTGAACTTGGAGTAATGTTATATGGATGTGCTGATATTGCTGTTGAACCAAAATTATGTTCGTACACCTGCCCAAAACCAATCCCCAAACTAAAAACCGAAACCAATAACAGTAAAATTCTTTTCATAATTATTTTTTTAAAATATTGTAATTCAATAGCAAAAATCACACCAATAAATTGCATTTAATATCAAAACTTCAATAAAAACTTATTGACTATGTTTATTTCTTTAATTGCTTGTATTTTATACTTTTTACAAGCTATGTATTAGTAAATACGTAAATTTTGAGTTAATAGTTGTTTATCCTTTAATTATTTTTTCAAAGTTTTTCAGCACAATCTTTTATTAACGCAATCTATCTACTGAACGAATTAATTTTTCGTCTTTTTCTACATTTTGTTTTCCTAAAAATATAGATAGCATTGCTGCTGGTAAAAGGTAAAATGTCCACTCTTTATAAAACAATTTAATTCCAAAAGAATAAATAAAATACGCAATTATAGCTATTACCAATAAAATAAGGAATGCACTTAGCTTGCTTTGAAAATTTCTATTTTTGAATAATAGTATAATAACAACACTAAAAAAAGCCACTACAACACTTGCAATTGCTGGAATAAATAAATTAATGGTTTTGTTTACAAGTTCTAATAAATTAAAATCTGTAAAAAAAGCAAACACAAAAAGTAGTACTGCTGCTATAAAAAAATAAATGGTTTGTATTCGTTGTATCATTATGCAAAAATAATAAAAGATGTTGTTTTAAAAATGCTATAAACAAAAAAGCATCGTAAGGTATTACGATGCTTTAATATTTTTCTTTGATGTGCTTATTATTCTGCTTTTTCTGCCCAAACGCCACCTTCAAATTCGCAAGCTTCTTTTGCTGCCTCCATAGATTTTGCAGAATCATAAATTCCATTGCAATAATCATGGTTTAATTGACTAAATTTTGCACCTGTGCAAGTATTACATTTATTACAAGATGTTGTTAAGCTTAATAAAGTACCAACTGTAGCTATAAGTATTATTTTTTTCATAATTTTTTATTTTGACACAAAAATATAAAAAAGTAGACTACAATTTGCCAAAAACAGATAGTTTTTTTTTAATCCTTACTAGCAAAAGTAGAAAGATGGTCTAATACCGCATAATTAAAATCTTTATTATGCCATTCTGCTATTAATTTATCTTTGTTCACTAATTGAAAATATGGAAAAGAGCCTCCTGAGTTTTGCAACAATTCTTTAAGTGGTACTATCTTTACTTTATAAGGCAAATTATTTTCTTCAAAATAATTATCAAGTTTATCATCATTGCTAAGTATTAATATTTCTGGGAAACTTTCCGATTTTTTCTTTGCGACTTCTAGTTTCAATGCTGCTTCTTTACAAAACTTACATCCTTCAACAAAATAAGCAACAAAAACTGCTGAGTCTAATTTTTCTTTAGACATGCTCAAACTAAATTCTTCCATGTTTTCTTTACTGCTATTTACCCAGTCTTCTGGAAAAACTGGATTAATAATAAAAGGTATAATAACACTTATTAGGCTTAAATATTTTATCCACTTATATTTTTTTATATCTAAAAGTAAATAGAAACCAAGTATAAACAATAGCCCTATCAATAGTCTAGAAATTACTGAGACTATTTTCCAACCAAATGGCAATATTTCAACTACTTTATATTCAAAATGCTCAAAAGCAAAACTACTCCAAGGCAACATAAGTTTGTACCCCAATAAAAAAAGCAATAAAGATGTTATAATTTTAATAAGTTTTAGTTTCATATAATTTAAATTTTTGTAAAAAAAAAGCCATTCCTAAGAATGGCTTTTTTTTAATTTCTAAGAAATTATTTGCATTTCCAAGAATAAGTTCCTGATGCTACTACAGCTTCATAAGTATCTATTTGAGCTTTAGAATATTTACCTGTAAAACAAGAAGAAGATAAAGAACTTACTTTAGTATCTCCATCGTATACACAACAAGTAACTTCTTTTTTACAAGAAGATAAACCTACGATTCCTACTACACCAATAATTAATGCTAATTTTTTCATTTTTTTTAATTTAAATTGTTTAATAATAACACAAATATAAAGTGTTTTTTTAAAAAACCAAATTATTATTTACAATAATATTTATCTACCTCTAAACTTTCTGAATATTTGTTTTGTACATAAGCCTAAAGTGTAGTCTTAGCAAGCATTTCACAGACATTCTATATAGTTTTAAATATTGTACTTTTATAAAAAAAATAGCTTTTTTTGTGCATTTTATTTAGCACTTTTATATTGCAAGAATATAAACTCACTACAGCTACTACTGCAAGTATTAGCA
This sequence comes from uncultured Bacteroidota bacterium, assembly GCA_937139485.1. Classification (GTDB taxonomy): domain Bacteria; phylum Bacteroidota; class Bacteroidia; order Chitinophagales; family UBA8649; genus CAKZQD01. Next base: position 22,164 of record CAKZQD010000205.1, read on the forward strand.
TTATTTTTTCAAAACTTATTCTTTAAATAAAATCCGTAACACTTATAATATTGTGTTATTAATAAGTTTCTTTTGTACAAACAACTTTACTTCCGTTTACTTTTGCTATAGAATCCCATTTTTGTTCAAATGAAATTCTATCTGCTTTTATAGATGAGCAAAAAGTTTCTCGTTCTACACCTTTTAAGGTAGAATACTTGCATTCTCTACAAGGTTTACAAGACATTACTAAAAAAAATACAAAGGTCAATATTGATAATTTCTTCATGCTTCAAATATTTTTTAATGAGCTTTCAAAGGTAATAAAGTTTATTTTGCCAAGCATGAGTCTGCCTCAATAATTTGTTTTCTTGACTAAAGTTTTACAATGCTAATCTATTGTAATTATTTTTTCTGTTTCTTTTTTCTGTTTCTTTTTTCTTAAATATATTTGGAATATTTACATCCAATTGTTTAAGTGCATACATTAATACTGTAAATGCTGTTGCTTCGTCTAGCCAACCTAGAATAGGAATTAAATCTGTAGGTTCTGGTATAAACATATATAATGTAGAAAATACTGCTGTTGCAATCCAAAATAACTTTTTCATAATTTTTTAATTTTATTAATTATAAATAAGCAAGTTGTATGCCAAAATTGCAAAAAACAGATAAAAACTAAGCTTCAATGTTCAATAAATTAAAACTTAAACCTCAATTGCGCCTTTAATTCGGTTAAATTATTGCCCAGGGCTGCGTTAGAACCAGAACTAATTTCATTTATATTAGTATAGTGTGTATTTGAAATTTTCAACCAAAAATCTATTCCTTTTATTATTCTATAACGTACATTTAAGTATGTTCTAAAGCCTCTATTGTTAAATGCTGGAATAGAAAACTGGTACAATACATCGTTTTCATAAGTATAAATTCTTGCGCCATAGTCTTGCACATCAAAATATGCCAATCTTAAATTAAAAGATACTGGAAAAGACAATGGTTTAAAAGCTACATCTTGAAATGCCATAAAGCCATATTTTACGCCATTTATTTCATCATTGAATATTGTAGCATCTACTCTTGACTGAAAAGACCATGTTTTTGTAACTTTATAGCGCACATTTAATCTAAATGTCTGCAAAGTATTGTAAGCAATAAATTTTGCATTAGAAAGCGCATCTTTAGAAACTGTACTATTTGCTTTTAAAATTTCATTGCCCAAATCATCTTTTTCAAACAAAATACTTTCTCCAAAATAATCTGTAAAATAATTTTTGTTTTGTTTTGTCACCAAAGTATAATCGTCTTCTAGGTCTATTTTAGTGTTCTGCTGTTTTCTTTCGTTTTTATATCTAAAATACATTTCGAAAGTTCTACTTGGCTTGTAAGTAGCTTGTGCTAAAATATCTCTTCCTATAGAAGGTGTACTTGTTTGAAAACGCAGCCAAGGAAATTGGTAAATATCAAAATAAGCGTTTAATCTTATGTATTTTAAAGGTCTTATTTCTGTACCTATATATAAACCGTGTTCGTTGTTTGGTGTGGTAGACTCTGCAAAAACATCGGTTGCTATACTAGTGACAAATTTTTTGTCGAAGTAGCGATGCACCAGTGAAATATCTACATGTTTGTCTGCACTAAACAAAACACCATTTAGTAAACCATAACCAAATTTATTGTTTTCGTTTTGTGTAAAGCTTAGTGCATTTTCGCCAAAAAAGTGAAATGTACCTACTAAATAATTATAGTCTACACTTGCATTTGTAAATCTTTTTCCTACTCTTCTAAATTTGTTGTATGCTTTTTCGGCACTTACTACTTCTTTATCAAATTCTGTATGAATAATATTTAATCCTATACTCCTATCGTTTTTGCTATACTTAAATGCCGAGCCTGCTTTTATTTCTAGTAATTGGTCTTTGTCTTCTATTTCAGAATTGCTTCTGTGCAAGCCAAATGTTTGTAGGCTCAAAGTTTCTATTTCTAGCTCTGCACTATCTGCAAAAGAAACATTTGCATCTACTTGTTTTACAGATACAAAAGGTGTTATCGTAAAATCATTAAGTTCAATTTGGGTTGCTGCACCTCTCATAAACCTATATTCATCTACAGAAGTATATGGTTTTAACTCGCTTCCGGTTTTCTTTACCATCATAGTAAAAGAACTTTTGCCTGTTCCAAAACCAGTCCAAGCCAATAAACCTTGACCTAGTTTTAATCTATAATCTCCGAGTGCTACTTTTTTAAATACGCTATTTGTTTTAAAAAAAATGTGTCCAGAATAAAAATCGAAACCTTTTTTATTGCTACCAGTAAAAAATTCTTCTCCAGCATCTTTTTCTGCGGTAATACCATAAGATATTTTGTTGCTAAAATTATATTTATATCTAAGGTATAATTTTGTAGGGTCGCCCAAAAACCTAGCATTGCTAGATTCGTCTTTTTTATAGCCTTCTTTTAAAGGAAACTGCTGCGAGTATCTTAAAAATATTTGGTGTGTTCCTTGAAACAACAATTTTTTCATTGGAACGTGAAAATCTTCTATTTCGCCAGAAATTTTTATAAATGGCAAAAGATTATAAATTGTATTCAAGTCTATAGATGGAACTGCCTGCAATTCAAATTTAGAAATAAACCGCCTTTCGCTTTCCAAATATCTAAAAAGTTCGGTTAGTTGCACTTCCGAAAGAATATGCAATTCTTCTAACTCTGTTCTTGTGGCTTTATTTATATTTATAGGTCGGTCTGCGTAATAAGTAAATATCTCAAAATAAGTATCAAAATCATATTCTTCGGCTTCGTTGTTTTGAAGTAGATTTTCTATAATTTCTTCAATAAAAACTGTGTTTTTTATTTTTTGTGCTTCTAGTGAATTTACCGAAATAAAAAACAATAAGCAAAGCAATATTTTTATTTTACCGAATGTTTTATTCACTTTTTTTCTTTTTCTGAATATTATAAACCAAAGAAATTTGAGGTGTAAAGCCTAATTGCAAATGATAAGTTGCAGAAGCGTCTAGCTTAAAGTTTTTAAACTCAGTACCTAAACCAAAACTTATAAGTGTAGGGTTTGTGGCTCCACCTACACGTAAAAAAAGTGGTTTTAATGGTCGGTATTCCAAGCCGGCTTTAAAACGTATTTTTTCATTCAATTCTTTTTCGCCTTCTACTGTAATCATAAATTTTTCTGAAGGAATATAAGACAAACCTAAATTGAAGTTTGTAGCTAGTTTTTCTTTATACTGTGCATCTAAATTTAATGGAACAGGATTGTAAACATTTACACCTATTCGCAATACTTTAAATGGTTGATATTGCAAACCTACACCAAAAGCGAAAGTGTTTTTTGCTCCATTATTTCTTATTGCCAACCTTAAATAGTCAAATTTTACACCAAGAGAAACTTTTTCACCAAAGCTTCTACCATAAGCAAAACCAGCACGCATTTCGTTATAAGCACTATAGCCTAAAAAATTTACGTCTACACCAAATGTGCCTATTTTTTGAAAGGGTAAAGCAACGCTTAAATTAAAATTGTTGATTTCTTTTACTAAAAAAGGTCGGTCTGCATACAAGCCAAATCCGATTCTATCTACAAAACCTAAACCTGCAGGATTATTGTGCGCCGAAAACACATTTTGTGATGTACTATAAGTGCCTCCCATTGCAGCAGCACCGGCACCTACAACTGTGTTTTCGCCACCAGCAAATACACTCAAAAAGCTTGATAAAAGAAGAATAGAAAGGTAAATTTTATTCATAGATAGCCAAATATAATCAATATTGTACTACTTAGTGCTTTAGCAAATAAAAAACTAAAAAATTACTCTTTTACTAATGGAACAGCCGTAGCCAATTCACCAAGAAATTGTATGCCTTGCTCTGAAATTGTATTGTAATAAAACTCTTCGTTCATTTTATATTTTACAAAATTATTATTGGCACTTAAATAAACTTCTACGTAAGCCATATTTTCTCCTTGTTTTAAAAACATAATATGCCCAACAAGTTTAGCATCTAAGTTTAATGGTGCAGGTTCTGAAATCATGGTTATTACACTTTTTACATTATCGTCCCAGAGGCTTACGCTTTTTCCAGAATGGTAAAATGTACCTTCTAAGCCATCGGCTTCTGTATATATTTTATTTGCATAACTTACTGGCAATGTTTTATAAATAATATTTCCTACATTAGGAACTGGAATTTCTTCAAGTTTTTTTACTTCTTGCTTTACTTCTTTTTTTTCAGAACTACAAGAGAATAAAACAACTACAGACAATACAAATAACAAATTAAATATTTTCATTGATGCTTTTTTTTATGTACAGTATTAAAGGTTTTGTTTAAAAGCTAGATGCTAAAAAGTGAACACAAGCAGTAACTTTGTAAATTATTTTTTGTTTACAAACACAAATATCAGATGATTAAAAGAATTTTAGGGTCTTTTTTTACATTATTTTTTATAGTTACACTTTCTGCGCAGCAAAAGCAAACGCCAGAAGAATACATAAAAAAGTATTACAAAGTAGCTATAAAACAAATGAAACAGTATAAAATACCTGCTAGTATTACTTTGGCACAAGGTATTTTGGAATCTGGTAGTGGAAATTCTGCTTTGGCAAAAAATGCCAAAAATCATTTTGGAATAAAATGCCACAAAGACTGGAAAGGCAAAGGCTACTATATGGATGACGATGCCAAAGATGAATGTTTTAGAGTTTATAAAAACCCTATTGAATCTTATGGCGACCATTCTTTGTTTTTAACAAAAAGAGGCAGATACCAGTTTTTATTTACAGACTACAGAACTACCGACTATAAAAAATGGGCACACGGATTAAAAAAAGCTGGCTATGCCACAAATCCAAAATACCCTCAGTTACTTATAAAACTAATAGAAAGATACCACTTATATAAATACGATAGAAAAGATTTTGTACCAGAAGAACGTGTAGAAGAAGACTTGATAGTACTTGAAGAAATAGAAGACGAAGATTTTGAACTAGAACAAACCGATGCCTACATAAAGGCATTGATGGGCAAAACGGTTTATTATAGCGACAAAGAGAAAGGCATTTTTATTTTTAATAGAATAAAAACCATTAAAGGCAAAGGCAGAACGCCCTTAGAAATAGCTATAGAATTTAATATAAACTATGAGTTACTTCTTAAATACAACGATATAAAAGCTGGCGATTACTTTGCCGAAGATCAAAATGTTTTTCTACAACCAAAACGTTTTCAAGGAAGTCAAAAAAAATATTTGGTAAAACCTGGAGATTCTATGTGGGAAATTTCTCAGATGTTTGGAATAAAATTAAGTACGCTGTATAAAAAAAATATGCTGAGCGCAAACCAACAATTAAAACCTGGAGAAACTGTTTTTTTACGTAAAAAAAGAAAAAACAATCCTCAAACTATTTCTTACCAAGAAGTTTTAAATTTAAAAAAACAAATAGCAAAACAAAAGCCAAAAAAAATTATACAACAAACAGTTGTTAAACCACAAGAAACTACTATTAATATAAATATAACAGACCATACAAAAACAAAAGAAGTTGTAGTAGAAAAACAAGAAGCAATATTAATGCACGACAAAGTGAAACAACAACGTGAACTAAGACAAGAAGAGGTTTACGCAAAAGAAAAATATGTAGACAAAAATGAAAAAATTATACAAATAATTAATGAAATACCAGTAGAAAAAAAGGAAACAATAAGCAATACATCATATTCAACATATAAAGTTCAACAAGGAGAAACGCTTTATTTTTTATCTAGAAAATTTAATGTAAGTATAGATAATTTAAAAAAATGGAACAATTTATTGGATAATGGTATCGATATTGGACAAGAATTAATAATTTCGCCAAAAGAATAAAAATATGTCAAAAATAAAAATAAAGGATAAGGAATTTGAACCTTATTTATCTGCAAAAGAAATAGATGAAGCGGTAAGTAAAGTAGCCGAAAAAATAAATAAAGATTTTGCAGGAAAGCAGGTTTTATTTTTAGCTATATTGAATGGGTCTTTTATGTTTGCTTCAGACTTATTGAAAAAAATAGATTTAGAATGTGAAATATCTTTTGTAAAAGTAGCCTCATATTCTGGAACATCTTCTACCGGAAAAGTAAAAAAGCTTATTGGTTTAATGCAAGCTTTAGAAAACAGGCACGTAATTATTATAGAAGATATTATAGACACAGGAAATACTTTAGACAAATTAATACCTACACTTGAAGCCGAAGAACCTGCAAGTTTAAGTATGTGCACGCTACTTTTTAAACCTGATGCCTTTAAAGCAGATTTTGATATACACTATATTGGTAAAGAAATACCTAATAAATTTATTTTAGGCTACGGACTAGATTATGACGAGTATGGAAGAAACCTAGCCGATATTTATCAAATAATTTAATCTTCGTAAAAAACAAATACTGAAGTTTGACTTAGCTTTTCGCCTATAATTTTTACATCTATTATTTTAGCACCTTCATTTTGAAGTGTAGCCAATATACCGTTTATTTTATCTTCCATTTGGTCGTATTTTATACCAAAAAGATCTATTACTTTCATTTTTTTCATTGCTAAGTATTTTATTTTTCATGGTAAATGTATAAAAAAAATATTCATTAGGTGTATTTCAATTTAGCAACCATTAAAATTTCATATCTTTGAAGCTTTATATTATGTCTGAAGAACAAAAAAAAATAAACTTTTTTAAAGCCCTTAAAAATGTGATGAGCAATTCTGAAGAGAACGCATCAAAAAACAAGGCAGCACAAACAGAAGATGAAGATAATGTTTTAAGGCATATTTCATTAAAAACGGTTACTCCAACTGGCGAAAACCAAGAAACTGAAAAATTTACTGGTATTTCAAAAGCTACAGACCTAGACATACAGTTTGCAGAAAATTTTGTTGATTCTGGCGGGAAATTTATTTTTACAGAAAACGAAGAAGAATTAATTCAATTTTTAGCTTCATTAAAAACAGAGAACAACTGGAACAACATTTTTTCTATAGAACAAAAAATAAATAGACTGTTTCAGTTACACGCATTTCAAAACCAAAATTTTGATATTCTTTTAGAAAATGCCGACGCTGCTATTTCGATGTGTTATAGCTTGTCTGCCACAGAAGGAGTAATAATACTTTCGCCAGAAGAAGCCACAACTAGAAGATTGGTAACTTTCCCAAAAAATCATATTATTATTGCTTATAAAAATCAACTTAAAAAAGATATAAAAGAAGCAATTTTAGGTTTCAGAGAACAATTTGACGACAGATTACCTTCGGTATTAGAATTGTATAACAACAAACCTGTTGCAAAGTTTAATCATAAAACTTTATTGAGTGCAGACGGACCAGAAAATGTATTCCTTTTTTATATAGATAAAGATATTGAGCAATAATAACAAAATATATTTCGCCTCAGACACTCATTTTGGAACACCAAATGATAAAGAGAGCGCACTAAGAGAGCAAAAATTTATTGCATGGTTAAATTTAATAAAAGAAGATGCCAGCGAACTTTTTTTAGTAGGAGACATTTTTGATTTTTGGTTTGACTATAAAACAGTAATACCAAAAGGCTTTACGAGACTATTTGGAAAACTAGCAGAAATTTCTGATAGTGGTATTAAAATACACTACTTTAAAGGCAACCATGACATGTGGCTAAATGGTTATTTTGAAAAAGAACTTGGCATTACAGTACACTCCGATAATTATATTTTTAAACAAAATGGCAAAACATTTTTAGTTGGCCATGGAGACGGCAAAGGCCCAAAAGATTACAAATACAAATTTCTTAAAAAAGTATTTAGAAATAAATTTTTTATTTGGCTATTTAACTGGACCCACCCAGATATTGGAATGGCTTTTGCACAACTATCTTCAAAACAAAGTAGATATGCTACAGGCACACCAAAGTTAGAAACATTTCATGGCAAAGAAAACGAATGGTTGGTAAGCTACTGCAAAAGAAAATTAGAAACACAAGATATAGACTATTTTATATTTGGACACAGACATTTAGCCCTAGATATAAATTTAGACCAAAAAAGTAAATATATAAACTTAGGAGATTGGTTAAACTATTTTAGTTATGCAGAATTTGATGGAAATAAACTAGAATTGAAATACTATAAACCATAATTTGAATTACATAAAAACTATACTATTATTATTAAGCACACAATTTGCTTATGGACAAGATTATGTTTTTTTAAAAGAAATTAAAACTACAAGCACAGCAAAAATTAGCCTTGACCATTTTAATAATTTTTACATAATTCAAGACGCTGAAATTACCAAATACAATAGTGAAGCAAAAGAAACATATAAGTTTACAGACGAAAACTTAAACAACAATATCTATTTTGATGTTTCTGACCCATTTAAACCACTAGTATTTAACAAAGATTTTTACAAATTAACTATTTTAGACAATAGGCTTGGAAGCATTAATGAAATAAATTTAAATGAAGTGTATGATGGTTTAATTTCTGTAATTACAAGTTCTAGTGCACAAGAATATTGGGTTTATGACAAGCAAGACAATAAACTAAAAAACTTAAACTACAATTTTGAAGTCATAAAAGAAAGTTTTGCATTTCAAACAATATTTGAAAAATTTTCTGAACCATATAAAATAGTAATAGAAAACGAAAAACTATACACACTAGATAAATTTGGTATTAAAATATTTGATTTGTTTGGAAACTACATATCTTCATATACAGAAAACGGCATTAAAGACTTTCAAATAATAAACCAACAAGTAATATTTTTTTTAAACAAAGAACTAAAAAGTTATAAGCCACAAACTTTATCTACAAAAACTTTAAACATACCAAACAAGATTTCAGAAGCAAAGGATATTAAATTATCTAACAAACTCTTGTTTATTGTGGAGCCAAAAAGTGTGAAAATATTAGTAAAAAAATAAAGCGCTTATGCAGAATAATATTTGCACAAGCGCTAAAACTAAAAAAACACTACCCTTAAAACCCTAAATACTATAATTTATTATAAAACAAGTGTCATTTAAAAGTCATGAAATGTTAATTCTTACATTTTACAGCAATATATTAGTTAGTAAAGAAAATTAGACTTATCTTTGACAAACTGAAATTAATTATTAATCAAAAAAAAATATGATGAAAAAAATTACTTTATTATTAGCTGTATTATTTTATGGCTTCTCGCTAAATGCACAAACAATATACTTTAGTGAAGATTTTGAAGGCGAAACCGCAGGAGATCCACCTTCAACATTTACAATTTTAAATGAAGACACATGTTCTGTAAATCAACCTACATTATTTACAAATCAATCATTTGTTGTAACTAATGACGCTGACCAAGGAAATGTTGCAACGGCACAATCATGGACTGTCCCTTCTTGCCAAGTTGATGACTGGTTAATTACACCAGCTATAGATTTAACACCTGCTTCTGGAATTGTTAGATTAGATTGGTTATCTACATCTAATCAAGGTTTTTTTGAAAACTACAATGTTTTGTTATCTACTACTGGAAATGCAATAGCAGATTTTACTGTAACATTAGAAACAAATGTAGATGAGCCTGACGCTTGGACATCTCATAGTGTAGATTTAAGTGCATATGTAGGTTCTACTATTTATATAGCATTTAATTTAATCTCTGAAGATAAAGATGCTTTGTCTATTGATGATATTACTGTTTTATCTCCACCAGCAAACGACTTAGTATTTAATGAAGTAACTGCGGTAGGAGGACACTCACAAACATTAAATGGTTATATACCAGGTATTGTTGTAGACTTTTCAGATAGAAACAATGTTGAATTTGATGTTAACTTTACAAATGTTGGAACATCTGCAGCTGACTCAATAATTATATCAACTACAATTTCTAATGCATCAAACACTGTTCAAACTACAATTACTGATACAATTGTAAATGCCTTAGCTCCTTTAGCTTCTTACACGCACACATCTAGTCCAATAGATTTTGCAACAGCTTTCCCAGCATTAGCTACTGATGAGCCTTTATTTATTGAAGTAGCATTAGAAGCATCTAATTCTAACACTCTTGTTGAGGCATTGGATTCATCTGAGTTACAATATATTATTTCTCCTCTATTATCTTATACTGCTCCTTTTGCAGCATCATTTGAATTAGGAGGTATTACACATGCAGATTTTTCTTGGAAATATATGGACAATGATAATGACGGAAATACATTTGATTCTTATGCTTTTACAAATATCGAAACTCAAGCTGGTTCATACTCAGTTTTTGGATCAATAATTAATGGAAACCAACCTAGTCAAAATGCAACTGATGAAACATTACAGTCTCCAGAAGTGACATTAACTGGTGGTACTGCTTATGAATTTAGTATTTATGCTTCTTCATTATTTAATCTTACTGCAGGTTTTGACATGGTTTTAATAGATGGTGCTGGTGTTACTAATACACCATTAGGTACGGTAAATTTATCAAATGCAGATAGTACATTACAAAAATATACTTTTCAAAGTATAATTCCTGCGACTCAAGCAGATTACATGGTAAACATAAATAAAAACTCAACAGGTGTTTTAATTTTAGACTTATTTGAAATTACTGAATTATCTATGCCTGTTTCTCCAACAGTAAACAACTCTTGGGATGCATGTGACAAAGAAGCTTCTGTAACATTTAATGTTGAAAATGGAAATTCTTATACTGTTGATTGGGGAGATGGTTCTGCTATTGAAACAGTTACATCTTCACCAGCTACACACGTTTATACTACTGCTGGTGCAACGTATACTGCTACAGTAACTGCTCAAAACATTCTTGGATCTGCAAATGCTACTACTACAGTAGATGCTACTGAGTTAACAGTTCCAGATGCTACATTTATATTAAACCCTTCAGCTACTACAGCTTCTGTTGCTGCTACACAAAATTTATCTTGTAATACTTATACTTGGGTTTATGGTGACGGTTCTCCAAATGGATCAGGAGTTAGTGACAGCCATACATATACTGCTAATGGTGAATACACAATTACTTTATTAGTAGAAAACAGTGCAGGAACAACTACTTCTACTCAAACAATGACAGTAACTACAATAGCAATCAACGAAATTGATTTCACAAATGGAATTAATGTATTCCCTAACCCAGTTAGTGATGTATTAAATATTTCATTTGAATTGAATAGTGCACAAGATGCTGTTGTTGAATTAGTTTCAATTGATGGTAGAATTGTTTCTAGCGTTTCTTCAAACAACACTACAGTTGTAAATGAAGCAATAAACACTTCTAAGCTTTCTACTGGTATGTACATTTTAAATGTAACTACAGACGAAGGTAAATTCACGAAAAACATTATGGTTAAGTAAACCTTAATTAATTTCATATTAAAATCCCGATAGAGCAATTGTTCTATCGGGATTTTTTTTTGATTAAAATACTGTAAAAATTCATAACTTGCATTTTCTATAAATACCTTATTACTATGAATCCTGAAAACGACAAACGTCTATTCTTAATTGATGCATTTGCTTTGATATATCGCTCTTATTTTGCGTTTATAAAAAATCCTATTAGAAATTCTAAAGGAATAGAAACTTCTGCTGCCTATGGTTTTACTAATACTTTAAATGAATTAATAAAAAAAGAACAACCTACACATATTGCAGTAGTTTTTGATGCGCCCGAACAAACAGACCGAGCTGTAGAACATGAGTTTTATAAAGCGCACAGAGAAGCCATGCCAGATGGAATTAGAGACATGCTTCCATATATAAAAAACATTGTAAAAGCATTTAATGTACCAATGTACGAACTTGCCGGCTATGAAGCAGACGACATTATTGGCACTATTGCAAAAGAAAAAGAAAAAGAAGGCTATACTGTTTTTATGGTTACGCCAGATAAAGATTTTGCACAGTTGGTATCTGAAAATATTTTTATGTACAAACCCGGAAGAAAAGGTGGCGAAGTAGAAATTATAGGCATACCAGAAGTTAAAGAAAAATGGGAAGTTGAAGACCCACTTCAAGTCATTGATATTCTTGGAATGTGGGGCGATAGCGCAGATAATATTCCTGGAATACCTGGAGTAGGAGAAAAAACTGCTAAAAAATTTATTAAAGAATTTGGCAGTATGGAAGGGCTTTTTGCCAATACAGATAAGCTGAAAGGTAAAATGAAAGAAAAGGTAGAAGCCAATAAAGAAAAAGGAATTATTTCTAAACAGCTTGCTACAATTATTTTAGATGTACCAATTACTGTTGAAGATAAAGACCTAAATTTAGAAAAACCAGACTTTACAGAACTAGGAAAATTATTTGCAGAATTGGAATTTAACAATTTAGCAAAAAGAATTCTTGGAACTAACTTTGACCCAAGCACTTTTGCAAAAAAAGGAGACCAAATGTCTTTATTTGGAGAAGTAAACAATTCTAAAAAAACACCAGCAACAGAAACTATAGAAATAGCAAATAATTTTGAGAATATAGAAAGCATTAAACCAAACTATATCCATTTAAAAGATGAAAAAGATATAAATGCTTTAATTGAAGCTATAAAAAAACAAAAAAGCTTTGCATTTGATACAGAAACTACTGGCTTAGATTCTTTGAATGCAGAAATTGTAGGCATCTCTTTTTGTTTAGAAAAAAATAAAGCTTACTACTTACCAATAGAACTAAACAGAGCAAAAGCAAAACAAAGATTGGCAATATTTAAAACAGTTTTAGAAGATGAAACTATAGAAAATGTTTGTACCGAGATAAATGGAATTGTCGTACCTGCAAATTATAATTCACCGGGACAATTGGTTATTTCTGGGTCAATCTCTGGCATCGATACAGCTTGCGAAAAATTAAAAGAGGCAGGCGCAAAACGAGCAATTGTTTTGCAAGTTGGGGGAGCATTTCACTCGCCATTGATGGAACCTGCATTAGAAGAATTAGGAGAAGCAATTGAAAATACTGAAATCAAAACTCCTGTTTGTCCGATTTACCAAAATGTAAATGCTCTTCCTGAAAAAGACCCTGAGAAGATAAAAAGTAACTTAATCGCTCAATTAACTTCTCCTGTAAGATGGACACAAACTGTCCAAAATATGGTCAAAGATGGATTTGATAATTACCTAGAAGTTGGCGGAAATGGCAAGGTACTCAGAGGATTAATTAGACGAATTGACCGTTCTGTAAACTCGGAAGCATTATAAATTAATGAATTACAATATTTTTTAATATTTTACCCGATATTTGGCGTTTTAAAAAACCTAACTCAACTAATCTTGTTGTCAATTTTAGTTTGATTTATAATAGATTTTATGCCTCAATATTTTGCAAGAAGCTATATTGCGGTATAAAATCTAATACATCCGATTATTTTAGAAACATAAAAAATAGGGTTTTAAGTGAATTTATTTGGTTCTGATTATTAAGGTAGAAGCGGTTAGTGCCTGAGGGTTGGCACCGCTAGATTTCCAAATTTTCAAAAAAATCATCTACGGTAATCGGTGCAATAAGCTGTTCTAAAAATGGAGATATTGTTTTCTTTGTCATCATTTATGCTTTTAAATCTGCTTCAATAAATTCAATTAGCTTATTCACAGGAT
>CAKZQD010000206.1 GCA_937139485.1 uncultured Bacteroidota bacterium
GTTTGTTTTTTCATCTAAAACATAGCCAAAATCATCTAAACTACTGTTTATACCTAATTGTAAGTTTTCTGGTTTGGTAAAACCTTTTTTAGAATTATAACTTTTAAAAATATCTAATCCTCCGAAACCTAACAATCTATTAGAAGAAAAATAAAGTGTGTCTTTACTATAAAAAGGAAACTGTTCTAATTGATCTGTATTAATTTTGTTTCCTAAATTTTTAGGTGCTGTATAGTTATCTTTTCCATCAATTTCTACAACAAATAAATCAAAAGAACCAATTGTTCCTGGCATGTCAGATGAGAAGTATAATTTTTTATCATCGTCACTTAAAGTAGGGTGTATTACGGAAAAATTATCACCGTTAAAGGGAAGTTCTTTTATGTTTCCCCATTTATTATTAACTAAATCTGCACTATAAATTTTTAAATGTGTTACCTTGTTTTTATCTTTTATTTGTTTTCCGTTTATAAAATTGTTTCTAGTAAAAAACATTCTTTTTCCATCTTTTGTAAATACAGCATTAGATTCATGTAGTTTAGTATTTATTTTTGATGAAAATTTTTCTATGTTTTGTAGGTTACCATTTTCATCTATATCTGCTTGATACAAATCTAAATATGGTTGATTATTCCAATCATAATCTTTACCACCTGTTCTGCTTGAACTGAAAATTAATTTATTATTATGATAAGCACCTCCAAAATCGGTGTCTTTTGTATTAAATTCTAAACTATAAACAGTGTAAATACTTTTGTTACTTTCACTTTTATCAATAAAAACATCTAATTCATTTATCTTATTGTTTTCGTCTTTTTTTATGTATTTATCTAACCAAAAATCTGCTTTTTCATATTCTTTAATAGAATAATGAACATAAGACAATGTGTTTAAAGCTTTTGTTTTTTGACTTTCAAGATTATACAATTTAGTAATTTCTAAGGCTTTTAATCCTTGATTTACAGCAAGTGTGTAGTTTTGAAGTGCAGTATTAGAACTTGATAATGCTAAAAGAACTTTTACATTAAAATTATAATCTGTTTTCGATGCTTTTATTTGTTTTAGCTTTGAAATTGATTTTAAATTATTTGACGAAAATTTATACGCCAAAGCTTGATAATACAAGAGTTTTGCATTTAGTTCTTCAGTCAAATTCTCATTAGCAAAAAGAATACTATCTACATAAATAATTACTTCTGTTGGAAAACTATTAAAGTTCTCTTTTGGATATTTCAAAATATTTTCTGCACAAAAAATATTTTGATTAAATAGAAATAAGAAGAGAATAAAAAAATATTTCATTGTGAAAATTAAAAATGTAAAAATAACAAATTACTATAATAAAAAAGGCCCAGTTTTCACTGAGCCTTTAAAATATCTAAAAAAAAGTGTTTATTTTTCTTTTCTTGCTGGTCTTTCCAATAAAGCCTTTTTAGAAAATATGATCAAAAACTAAATTTATTCATTCATCAAAGCTTGAAAATATTCTAGAAATTTAGCAACATGTAAACCATCTACAAGTGAATGATGTGCTTCTACAGAAATTGGCAACAAGCATTTTTCGTCTTTCAAAAATGCTTTTCCAAATAATATTTTAGGAATAGAATCTCTGATGTTGAAATTTCTGGGATGCGTTAAAGCAGTAAATTTTCCGCAAGGAAAAGACGAATAATGAATAACATCTTGTCTTAATGCTTCGCCTTTCAATCTTAAACTTAGAATTTTTTATTGCTTCTTTCTCTCTTTGCAATTCTTTATTAAATTCCTTGAAATCTGTAGAGAATTTCATAAACGAAAATCCAAAAGTTCCATCTTCTCTTGCTAAAGTAGAGCCAGCATTAATTTCATCAAACAAAACCACTTTATCATCTAAAATTCTTAATCTAAATGTTTCAACTTTATTGATTGCCATTATAGATTTATGTAAATAATATGAAAAAAAATGATTTTTTTTCTTGCTTTGCTTTATCAAAAGCAATAGTACAATCTATTTCTGTTACAATTCCAAAATAAGGATTATCGTAGTTTAAAAAGAATTCATAATGTTCTTTTCTATTCCAGTTTTCTAAGTCTATTGTTTTCATTGTTTAAAGGTACAAAAAAGGCTTAGTGAAAACTGAACCATTTTTGTAATTTTAAAAACACATGAGCTTAAAAAAAATTCTTTCTCACTTAAAATTCATTCTTGAAATGGATAAAAAAAACAACAATACTAATCTAAATAAGGATAAAAATACTCTCATCCTAGTTCCAAAAGATGCATTAAATACAATTGCTGTATAAGCCCATAAAATAATTATTGGTTCAGTGAGAATGGATAATATCTAAAGAAATGATTTATCTAGAACCAGAAAATGATAAGGTCCCACCAATTATATCAGTTGTTCCATCAATTTCTGTCAAAACCATATTTGTTGAGGTGCAAATATTTCCAGCAAAACTAAAAGTTCCGCTAAGTAAGATTGGTAAAACACCAGCATAATTAAATTTACTATTGGTAACTTGCAACTCAGATTCAGAATTAATGTATGCCATTACATAGACTTTCTCATGTAAATCAGCATTTTGCATATCATAAATTATCAATAAAGAATCAGAATATACAGAATTTTTAATTTCTATTGAACTAGGTATATTTGTATAAAATGTATCTAGTTCTACTACTGGTGGAGCAATTATTTTAAGATTAGTATTTGAATTTGTATATCCATTATAAACTCCAGTTCTTTTATTGTAGTAATGTTCACTAATTTCCACTTTAATAACTTGACAAATATTTGCTAAAAAATCAATTTCTTTTTCAACAATTATTTCTCCAAAATTATCTTTTACTTGATATTTATAAGAAACAAGTTTTAATTCATTTAAATTTATTTTACCAATAATAATTCCAGACTGATTACAATTTGGTGCTGACAAGTGATTCTTATTTATACTTGAAGTAGCAATTTCTTTACCATCTACAATAAAAGCTAAAGAAGTTACATTCTTTGAGTTAAGTATATTAGTAAAATCACTATCGTACCAAAAAACTATCTTAGATTCATAACTACAAGTTGAATCATCTTGTTTTGCTTTATTGTCAAAATTAATGCTATCAGAATCTGTACAGCCTTGTTTATTACAAGAATAAATTGAAATCATTGTAATGAATAGTACAATAATTGATTTTTTCATAATTACTATTTAATTTACTTTTTCGAAAATAAAAGAAGATTTCGCATAATATTATTTTTTCAAATCTAAGATTAAATATTTACTCTACAAATTAATTATAGAAGAAATGAAATTCTATTTTTTTCAAACCAATCAATCTAAAAAAAATTTTTAAGAAATTAAAGTCATGTGTTTTTCTATAAGTATCCATTTATAGAAAACCCAAATATATTTTGATTCCCAAGCAGCAATAAATCCTTTTGGATGTTCAACTTCACTAATGTAATTGATTGCGAAAGGCTTATTAGTAATATTATAAAAATAAAATCTATAAAAATAATCAGTTTTAGGCTCAATACATTCTTCACGATTACTACAAATAACAATTTCTTTATCCTTAAACAATATAAAATTTGAGGTGATTTGCTTTTCGTTTTTTATCAGTTCAGAAATGAAAATATATTTATCAAATTTATTATTAAGATTCTCACCAAATACAACTGTTTCATAGTTTTTTCCAAGTTCGTTGACTAAGAATTTACTAGAAAAAATATAATAAGTTATTGCTTGAAGAACAATAAGAAGTATAAGAATTGATAAGATAGACTTAATTATTTTCATAATATATATAAATATACAAAAAAAAGGCTCAGTAAAACTGAGCCTTTAAAATATATTTCAAAAAGATAAAATCCTAAGATTCTTTTCTAGCTGGTCTTTCCAATAAAGCCTTTCTAGAGAATACAAACTTCTTTTTTCTATCGTCAAATTTTGTAATTTTTACAGTCATTGCATCACCTTCTTTAATTCCTGCATCTTTCATATCGTTTATTCTTTCCCAAGACAACTCAGAAATATGAACTAATCCTTGCTGACCTGGTAAAAACTCAACAAATGCTCCAAACTCAGCAATTTTCTTAACCACTGCATCATAAGTAGCTCCAATTTCTGGTTTTGCACAAATTCCTTCTATCCAAGTAATAGCTTTTGCTAAACTTTCAGCATCATTACTCATTATTTGTACTATCCCTTCTTTAGCATCTGGATCTTCTGTGATATTTAAATCTGCACCAGTTGTTGCTTGAATTTCTTTAATCATTTTTCCAGATGGACCTATAACTGTACCTATCATATCTTCTGGAATTCTAATTTCAGTAATTCTTGGCGTGTGCGCTTTCATATCATCTTTAGAATCTACGATTACTTTTTCCATTTCTCCCAAAATATGTGCTCTACCTGCTTTAGATTGCTCCAATGCTTGTGTCAATATTTCGTAAGAAAGTCCTTTTACTTTTATATCCATTTGTACAGCCGTGATACCTTCTTTTGTACCTGCAACTTTAAAATCCATATCTCCTAAGAAATCTTCATCTCCTAAAATATCAGATAATACAGCAAATTTTCCTGCTTCATCAGTAATTAATCCCATTGCGATACCAGAAACCCCTTTTTTGAAACCAATACCTGCATCCATCAATGCCATAGAACCAGCACAAACTGTAGCCATAGAAGAAGAACCGTTAGATTCTAAAATATCAGATATTACTCTTATTGTATATGGCGAATCTGTTGGAATCATATCTTTCAATGCTCTCCATGCTAAGTTACCGTGACCAATTTCTCTTCTTGAAGTTCCTCTTGGTGGTCTTGCTTCTCCAGTTGAAAATGTAGGGAAGTTATAGTGCAACATAAATTTCTCATATCCAGAAATAAATGCTCCGTCTATCATTTTTTCTTCACGTTTAGAACCTAAAGTTACCGAAGTTAAAGACTGCGTTTCTCCTCTTGTAAATAAAGCAGAACCGTGAGTAGCTGGTAAATAATCTATTTCTGAAGCTATGTTTCTAATTTCAGTAGTTTTTCTACCATCAAGTCTCATTCCTTGCTCCAAAACAACTTTTCTTACCGCAGCTTTTTGTGTTTTCTTGAAATACATATTTAATAAGAAAGATTTTCCTGCTGCATCTTCACCCATATTTTCTATGAATTCATTTTTAATAGCACCAAAAAGTTCTGCTCTTTTGTATTTATCATCAATTCCTTGAGCTGCAATATCTACATATTTATCAAAAGCAAAAGTTTTGATTGCTTCGTATAAATCTAAATCTGCATCTTCGTGATCATATTCTCTATCTGCTAAACCAACTTCTGCCTTTAATTCTCTCATTAAAGTACATTGCTTTTTTATTGCTTCGTGAGCAAAACGCATAGCATCCATCATTTCTGTTTCAGAAATTTCTGCCATTTCTCCTTCTACCATTATAATAGAATCAAAAGTTGCTGCTACCATCAAATCTACATCGCAAGATTCCATTTGAGTTTTGGTAGGGTTAATAATCCACTCGCCTTCTAGTCTTCCTACTCTAGTTTCAGAAACTGGTCCGTCAAAAGGAATATCAGAAGCTGCTATTGCTGCAGAAGCTGCAAAACATACTAATGAATCTGGCATCGTTTCTCCATCTGTAGAAAACAATCTTAAAGATAAAACTGTACTTGCGTGAAAATCTTCAGGAAATAAAGGTCTTAAAGCTCTATCTACTAAACGCATTGTCAATATTTCTTCATCAGAAGGACGTGCTTCTCTTTTCAAGAATCCACCAGGGAATCTTCCTGTTGATGCAAATTTTTCTCTGTAATCGACAGTCAAAGGAAGAAAATCCATATCTTCTTTCGCGTCTTTGTTTGAAACAGCAGTAGCTAATAACATGGTGTCACCAACTCTAACTACAACAGCACCATCTGCTTGTTTAGCTAATTTTCCTGTCTCGATGGTAATCTCCTTTCCGTTACCTAAGTTAATTGTTTTGTTAACTATATTCATTTTTATTTATTTGTTTAATAAAGTGCCGAATTGCGCTTTATTTTCGTATTTACTTTTTTAAAATAAAAAAAGGACTGGTGTACAGATGTACAAAAGTCCTTCTTTTATAAGTTTAATTAAACCATATAGATTATCTACGTAATTCTAATTTCTTAACGATAGCTCTATAACGATTAATATCTTTTTTCTTTAAATAATCTAAGTGATTTCTTCTTTTACCAACTAAGGCAATTAAAGAAGTAAATTATTTCGAAATTGATTATGGCGAGCCGACTTTTGAAATGGAGGATCACCACTCTTTAGATTATGGTCTTCAAATTAAAACTGAAGACGGAGAAATTTATCATATGATATGGGGTTCTCAATATTTCCAATACGACTTAATATTCAATAAAGGGAAACTTATTAAAGAATTGAATCCTGAATCTAAAATTAAATGTTATGATGTTTCGCAATCCGAATATTGGACAAATA
>CAKZQD010000207.1 GCA_937139485.1 uncultured Bacteroidota bacterium
TTGTTTTTAGTTATTTACTTTGTGCTTATTTCTTTGTTTAAAGAGCAAAAAGTGTATTTTGAAATTATTGATATTTTCAAGAAAAAAAGTAAAGCTTAATTCTTCACTTTTTTATAATGGCAAAAAAGAAAATACTTTTTATTTCTGCATTAGATTTTAAAGATAAATCTATACAAGTTATTAGAAATACACCAGAAGCTTATGTAAAATCTGGCTGGGAAGTCCATTATGTAGTATTGCGAGACGATTCTAAAATTGGAGATTATTTTTATGAAGATGAAATAAACCCAGAAGATGTTATTCTTTACAGAGAAAAATTTCCATTAAAAAATTTAAAAAATAAATTAAATGCAAAAATACTTCTTAGAATAACAAGAGTTGTTTCTAACTACCTTGCTATTTTAAAATTATTTAGAATGAGTAGAAAAGTCATGAAAACTCAAGACTTTGACATTATTTATGGATACGAATCTCATGGATTGTTTGCAGCCAAGTTGCTCAATTTTTTTAAGCCTTTCAAAAAAGAAAAATTGGTAGCACGTTTTCAAGGAACATTTTTTAATAAATATTTGGAGAACGGTAATTGGAAAAAAATAATTTTTAACTATGAAATGTTTAGGCCGCTTTATTTTTCTTCTGATTTGTGTATAATGACAGATGATGGCACACAAGGCGATGTGGCTCTTAATAAAATAAAATCTAGGCATTTAAAGAATTTTAAATTTTGGGTAAATGGTGTAGATGAATTAAAAGTTTCTAATGAAAAAAAAATAATTCTGAAAAAAACATTAGGTTTTGAGAATGAACATATAATGTTGTCTATAAGCAGACTGGAACCTTGGAAAAGATTGGATAGAGGAATAAAATCTATAGCTAAATATGTAGAAAAAACCAAGGATACAAATTTTAAATACATAATAGTTGGTGACGGCGTAGAAAGCAATAAACTAAAACAACTCGTAAAAGATAATGGACTAGAAAATATAATCATATTTACTGGTGCAATACCGCACGCAAGAGTAAAAGAATATCTTAACATAGCAGATTTGTTTATTTCACTTTATGATGGTTCTAATGTTGGAAATCCACTTTTGGAAGCTATAAGAACACACAAAATTATTTTCACTTTAAATAATGGAGACACCTCTAGTTGGATAAAACATAAACAAAATGGATTTATTTTTGATGTTACAGAAAACCTAATCAATGAAATAGCAACTGAATTGCATAATTTACTTTCTGGAAATATTGACAAAAATAAAATTTTGAAACAAATAGAAATTACCGAAAAAGCAAAACTTTGGACCTGGGATGAAAGAATGAAAGCAGAAGTTGAATGTGTAGAAAATCTTTTAGTTTAAAGAGTTTTTGCTTTAGTTATCACTTTCCAATTATAATCATTTATTTTTGCAATAAATATAAAACCTATGAAAACAACGATATTGACTTATTTAAAGTCAAAACTTATTGCAATATTGCTTATCTCTTTTTCGATAGCATTTGTTTTTTTTGGAGCTTCTTTTTTACTTCAAAAGCTTTACAAAACGGAAGTTTATTGCTACTCTAATGTTTTTGATAACGTACATAACAAGTCTGTATTTCAGTCATTTAATAGTTTAATTGGTTCTGGAAATATTGAAGAAATTCAAGCATTAACCAATATGAAACCAGAAATAATAAATCAAATTAAAACTGTTGATTTCTTTGATATTATTTCAGATAAAAATAACTATTTCAAACTAGCTTTAGTTTCAAAAACAAATAGTTTTACAAAAGAATTTTTAAACGGAATTGAACATTATTATGAAAAAGGTGGAATTAATAACCAAATATTAAAGTCGGAATTAGATAAAATAAATAATAAGATAAAAAATAAACAAGCAGCAATTCTCAAAATTGATAGTATTTATGCTCTAATGAATAGTAGCAGTAATGTAATTTTTGAAAGTAATTTGGAATATACTCGTAATAATATTTTGAATGAGCTTGAGGAAGAAAAAATTAAATTACAAACCAATGATGGTTTAAATATTATCAATGAACCATTTGCACCAACTGGTTCATATTTTCCGAATAGATATATTTTTGGAGCATTTGGTTTAATTTTTGGATTTATTATATCGTTGCTTTATTTTGTTCTTCGTTTTGAGCTTAAAGAGCAATAATAAAAATGAAGGTAACTTTCATTGACAAAATAGTAGTTTTTCTATTAAGTATAATACTTCTTGTAGATTCTATAAATGGTTTTTTACTTTTAAATAAAGTTAACACCAGCATTAGCTTATCTCAACTTGTAAAGTTTCCTATTCTGTTTTTTATGTTATTTAGAATTTTCTTATTGAATAGAAAATATTTATTACATATTTTTTCAATTGTTTTTATTTTACTAACTTCTGTTTTTGTAAATTATTTTCAAATTGCAAGTATAAATTTTATTGCTGAATTTACGCTAATTTTAAAACTTATGGTTATTCCAGTTTGTTTATATTATTTTGTCTGCTTAAAAAATATAAATAGTGACTTTTACAATAACTCGGTTTCAAAAATATTTAAAATAGCATTTATTGTATTGTTTGTAAATATTTTTTTGAGTTTTGTGGGTGTTGGCTACTCATCATATTCTGGAGGTATTGGTAATAAAGGTTTTTTTTATGCTGGCAATGAATTATCTGCAATGTATTTGGTTATAAATTCTTATTTATTGTTAAATGTTTATCAAAACTATCAAAGAAAATATTTTTATTTATTATCAGTAATTGCTATTGCTCTTGGTTTATTAATATCTACTAAAGTAAGTATGATAAGCATATTATTTATAGTATTATTAATTCCTCTAACACATTTAAAATTAAAAATTACACCTAAATTAATTAGAAATAGCGTTTTCTTTTTATTGGCTATAGTATTATTTACTTTTATTCTTATTGAAAATGTTAGAACAAGCGGAGTATATGCTCGTTGGGTTTATTTTTTTAAAATATATGATTATGATTTTATTTCAATTTTACTATCAGGTAGAAATATAACACTTACAGAATCTTGGAATATGAATGCAATAAATTTTGAACCGCTAAATGCTTTTTTTGGTTACAGTTATACTGGTTTTATTGACAATTTAAGGCAAAGTTCTTTTTTTAAGGCTAAAGCAAACGAAATGGATTTTATAGATTTATATTTTATGTATGGAATATTAGGCTTATTTTCTGTGTTGAGCGTTTGGTTTATAGCTATATATAATTATTTTATATCTTATAATAAAAACATTATTTTGCTCATTACAATTTTACTTATTTTGTTTATTTCGTTTATTTCTGGTCATATACTTTATTCTGGTTTAAGTGGTCCTTTTATAGGTATCTATTTGTCTCAGTTTTTTACTAACTCAAACACAAATTTCAAGGCATGAAAGTGGGTTTAATCTCAAATATGTACCCTTCAGAAAAATCACCAGTTTTTGGAGTTTTTGTTCAAAATACAGAAAAATTATTATCAGAAAATGGAATAAAAACAATTAGCAAATCAGTTATATATGGTAAGAAAAAAGGCTTTTCCAAACTTTTAGCATACATTTCTTTATATTTTGGAATTTTAAAAATTTATTTCAATGAAAAAATAGATTTAGTCTATGTTCATTTTCCATTGCAAACTAGTCCTTTGCTTTTAATATTAAATAAATTTTCTAATAAAAAATTAGTTTTAAATATTCATGGAAGTGAACTCAATGAAAGTTCTTTTTTTTATTCTTATTTTAAAAAATTGCTTCATCAATCAGACTTACTAGTAGTTCCATCAAAAGCTTACAAGCAAAAATTAATCGAATTATTTATTATCAAAGAAGAAAAAATATATGTTTATCCTTCGGGTGGAGTAGATACTTCAGTTTTTTATCAATTAAATAAAGCAGATGCTAGGAAAAAAATTGTTTTAAAAGAAGATGATTTTATTTGCGCATATATTTCTAGTATTATAAAAAATAAAGGTTGGAAAACATTTGTGAATGCTGCAAACTTACTGAAACACTTAAATATTAAATTTTTAGTTGTAGGTAATGGTTCAGATGAAAATTTAATGAAAAACAAAGTCAAAGAAATGAATATGGAGTCATCTTTCATTTTTTTTGATAAGCAGGTTCAAACAGAGTTAGCAAAATACTTTAGCGCAAGCGATGTTTTTATTTTTCCAACACAAAAAGAAAGCCTTGGTTTAGTAGGCGTTGAAGCATTATCTTGTGGAGTACCAGTAATTGCATCAAATATTGAAGCAACCTCTGAATATATAAAAGATGGTGTAAATGGTTATTTGTTTGAAAAAAATAATGCAAATATTCTTGCAAAAAAAATTGATAAATTTTATCATTCTTCAGAAAAAGAAAATTTTAGTTCACAAGCTTTAAAAACTGCTGCAAAATTCGATAGTAAAAATTGTAGTTTTGCACTTGCAAAAAAACTTAAAGAATTATAGTGCTAAAAGAATACAAAATACTAGGTGCTCGCTGTATAGCAGTAAAATCTTTACCAGAATATAAAAATTATATTACAAATTTGGTAAAACAAGGCAAAGGTGGTTATAGTGTAGCTATCAATGCAGAAAAAGTCATGCTTTATCAAAAAAATGATGAAATAAAAAATATTATCGACAACAGTATTTTACCTAGCCCAGATGGAGTAGGAGCATTAATAGGTTTAAAATTTTTGCACGGCATAAAAAGTATAAAAGTAGATTTACCAAAAACAATACTAGAAATTGCCAACGAAAACGCCAATAAATTATATATTTTGGGCGCAACAAAAGAAGTCAATGATTTAGCCAAAGCAACTATTTTACAACGCTACCCAAATATATTGCTTGTAGGTAATAGAGATGGTTTTTTTACTAACGAAGCAGAGGTAATAGATGAAATAGTAGCCTTGAAACCAGAATTTATAATGCTAGCTTTAGGAACTCCAAAACAAGAAATTTTAGCTAAAAAAATAAATAAAAAATTAGCCAATACAATATTAATAGGTTGTGGCGGTGCTTTTGATGTACTTGCAGGAAAAGTAAACCGTGCACCAATGTTTTTTCAAAATTTGCATTTAGAGTGGTTTTATAGATTAGTTTCAAACCCTACAAGAATTAAAAGACAAAAAGTACTTCCAATATTTTTATTGAAAATTTTAAAGGCTTCAATATTTAAATAATGATAAAGGTTTTGAAACCATATCTAGTTCAAGAAAAAAAGCAAAATATTTATTTTATTATTACTTTATTGCTTACATTTTTTTTGCCATTATATAAAATATCTTCAAGTCCATTTTTAATATTAAGTAGTATTATCATCATTTTAGAAATTTTATTTTCGAAAGGAAAAATTCTTAGCAGTTTTTTTAAACAAAAGATTAATATTTTTTTTCTAATTTTTTATCTTTTAGCTGGTTTTAGTTTATTATATTCTAAAAATTTAAATCACGGATTCAATCAACTCAACAAACTACTTCCTTTACTTATTTTTCCACTTTGGTTTTTAGTTTGGAAAGCTACAAATACTCAAATTGTACTTATTCTAAAAACATTTATTTTTGCTTGTATTCTTGCTTTTTTATTAAGCTTAGGATCTCAGTTTTGGAATATATTAACGCATAATAACTATTCATTCTATTATATCCAATTTATAGATATACTTTGGATGCACCCAACATATTTATCATTGTATCTCAATTTTGCAATTTTTATTTCATATTATTTATACACCAAAAAACATTTAAGTCTAGCTCAGTTTGCATTTTGTAGCCTTATATTTATTTCATTTATTTTAATGCTTTTGGCAAGAATGCAAATATTGTTAATGTTTCTAGTATTAATTATTATTTCAATTCATTTTCTAAAACAAAATTTTTCGTTTAAAATTTTATTTTTTTGTTTCATAAGTTTATTTGCTACTTTATTTATTATCAGTCAAAATCAGCAATTAAAAAATAGATTTGTTTACGCTAAGAATATCCAATACAATTTTGAAAACTTAAATGATAAGAATTGGAATGGCGTAAATGTAAGATTGGCAATTTGGAAAAGTGCATTTTCTACTATTAAAGAAAATGTTTTTTTTGGCGCAGGAATAGGAGATGAAGATGATGTATTGTTTGAATCTTATAAAAATAATAATTTCAAATTTGCTTATAATTTAAAATACGTAGCCCATAATCAATACATTCAAATACTATTGGGTTTAGGTGTTCTGGGCTTTATTGTGTATTTATTTATGTATTTTTTACTCATTAAAAATGCATTTTTGAATAATGATTTTTTACTTTTTGCATTAATAATTCTATTATTTTTCACTGGTTTTACCGAGTCGTTTTTAAGACTTCAAAGTGGTATTATATTCTTCGCCTATTTTATTTGTTTATTAGTGTATAAAAATTCGTTAAGAGAAGATTAATTTTTTCTATTTTTGCTTTGTGAATTCAAAAATCCAAGATATTTTTAGTGCTATAATAAACAATCAAGTTTATATACTTATAGCCATTAGTTTTTTAATAACTTATATTTTGGTTCCACTTATTATAATTATTTCAAAAAAACTAAAACTTGGCGATAAAGGCGGTGGGCGAAAAATTCATAAAAAAATAATTCCTTCACTAGGTGGAATAGCAATAATAATATCATTCATAGTCACATTGCTTATTTGGGCTCCAAATTTCAGATTTACTTCAGATGTAAAAAACAATGTATTCTTTTTTGGAGGTGGCTCGGTTTTAATTTTGCTAATACTTGGAGTAAGAGATGATATTATACCAATGCGATCTTATGTAAAACTTTTTGGTCAAATACTTACAGCATTTATAGTTGTAGTTTTTGGTAAATTATATTTTACAAGTTTAGGAGGTTTTTTTGGTATTTATGAAATAGAACCAATTATTGCACAAATACTATGTATAATAATAATAATAGCAGTAGTAAATGCCTACAATTTAATAGATGGAATTGACGGATTAGCTTCTACTTTGGCTATAGTTTCAGCATTGTTTTTTGGTATTTGGTTCTTATTAGGAAACAATATTGTAATGTTTACCATATCTTTTAGTTTAATAGGTGCATTGCTTGGTTTTTTAATATTCAACAAAGCTCCAGCAAAAATATTTATGGGCGATACCGGTTCTATGTTTATAGGTTTTATTTTATCTGTTTTAGCAATTAGGTTTATAGATTATAATAACAATATTTACGGAGAATATATTCACTTGTTTAATGCTCCACTAATTGCAATGACAGCAATGCTGGTGCCGCTTGCGGATGTTTGTAGGGTTTTTGCAGATAGAATAATTGCAGGTAAATCGCCTTTTTTTCCAGATAAAACACATATTCACCATTTATTATTAAAAATTGGTTTTTCACACAATCAAGTTGTTAGTCTTTTAGCATTTGTGAGTATTACTTTCATATTTGTTTCCATAATGTTAAACAGCTTTTTCTCAGCTTGGACATTTTTAATTATCACACTTCTTTATATCGTATTTTCAATTATTGTAAAATACCTCATAAAAGGAAAAATTAAAAAAATTAGAAATACTAAAAACTAAGTTTTCTTAAAAGTATTTCTTCAATTAAATCTATAAGTTTCTCAGGCTCTAGTTTTCGCCAAAGTATATCGTTAAATAATTCATTTCGTTCAAAAAAACTTAAAATATTATAGTTTTCCATTTCTTCCAATACGTGTTCTCTAAAATTTAGTGGCACTATCCAACCACCAGGTTCAAGCTCTTCAAACCATTCTTCATAATAACTATCGTCTTCTGCATGAAAATTGAGTATATTTTCTCCAATTAAAACAAATTTATTGATTCCCTCAGTCAATAAAAAATCAATAACTTCTCTTTTAAACATCATCACATCATTGGTGATGACATCGTTCCATTCGCCCATTAATTCTATAATAGAAAAACCTTCATCATAGTCTGTAAATATTATTTTAATATAAAGCGTAGGCGATTCTATAAAATCCCATTGAGGATGAATATAATGATCATAAATGACTGTAGAATATTCCAATTCGCTATATTCACGACCATAAAAAGGCGATTTTTCATCATTTTCAGCAGTATATTTTTCTCGCCATTTCCAGTATGGTTCTATTGTATGCATTTTTTTAATTAAATTGTTAAATGGATTAAAGTTAAATAATTTTCCGCATCTGACCACTACAACTGAATACTGAATACTGAATACTGCGACTGAAGACTAAAGACTATCAACAGCCTTTCTCACACTTCCAAATTTTTTCAAAAGTAAAGAAGCCTTTTCTTCAGAAATTCCAGTTTCGTCTATTATCATTTTTACGCCTCTAGCTACCAATTTATGATTACTTAGCTGCATATCTACCATTTTATTTCCCTTTACGTGTCCTAGTTGAATCATTACACTAGTAGAAATCATGTTGAGAATTAATTTTTGAGCCGTTCCAGCTTTCATTCTAGAACTTCCAGTTACAAATTCTGGCCCTACAATACATTCCATTGGAAAATCGCTTACTGCCGCTATAGGACTTTCCAAATTACAAACTATACAAGCAGTTGCAATATTTTCAGTTTGACATTTTTTTAAAGCACCAACAACATAAGGCGTAGTTCCAGAAGCAGCAATTCCAATTACAAAATCTTTGTTGTTTATGTTAAACTTCTTTAAATCTTTCCATGCGCCATTAATATCATCTTCTGCAAATTCAACGGCATTTCTTATGGCTTTATCGCCACCAGCTATTAAACCAATAACAACATTATCTGCCACTCCAAAAGTTGGTGGACACTCAGAAGCATCTACAATTCCTAAGCGACCACTTGTGCCAGCACCTATATAAAAGAGTCTTCCTCCATTTTTTAAGCAATTTGTAATTTTTTTTATTGCCTGTTCTATTTTAGGTAAAATGAGTTCAATAGCATTTGGAACCGTTTTATCTTCATTATTAATGTTTGAAATCAATTCAAGAATAGACATTTTTTCAAGGCTATTATATTTAGAATTTTGTTCAGTAGTTTTTTGCATCATGCAAATTTGTATAATTTTTATTACTTTTGGAACAGATATTGCAAAAAGCTACATATCTTTTAAAATAAATTATAAACAAAAAAATAATTAAAACATGAAAAATTTAATAATGCTATTTGCCTTAGCTTTTTCTTTCGCTACTTTAAATGCACAAGAAGCTAGTTCAAAAACAAAAAAAGAATGTACAAAAACTAAAGCTGAATGTACTAAATCAAAGAAAGAATGCACTAAATCAAAAAAAGAGTGCACAAAAGCTAAAGCGGAAGGAAAAACTTGTTCAAAATCTGCAAATGCAAAAGCATGTTGCGATAAATCTAAAGCAGGAGCAAAAACTTGTTCAAAATCTTCAGAAGTAAAAGCATGTTGTGATAAATCTAAAGCAGGAGCAAAAACTTGTTCTGGAAGT
>CAKZQD010000208.1 GCA_937139485.1 uncultured Bacteroidota bacterium
GCCATGTTTTCTTCACAAATAGTACTTATGATGTCATATTTTTCAAATACTTCATCTTCTTCTATTGCTTTTGCATATTTGTGAACTCTTATAGTTGCTTTCATCCAAAACAATAAGTAAGTTGGGTCTGCTTTATTTACATCGCCTTCTTCTTTTAGTTTATCATAAACAAGGTTAAATTGCTTATATACAAATTCATGATTTCCTTTTGCTCTATAACTATAGTAGTCAAATGCTTTACTTTTTTCTAATTTTGCTGAAGAGCCAAAACATTTAATTCTTGTATCGTGTATAGCAAATAAAGTATCTAAAAACAATTCTTTAGCTTCTCCTTCTGCTTTTTTGGCAAATGCTTTATACATATTTGCACCTCTTAAATGTAAGTTTTGACTATATTTTGGAGCGTTGAGAAACAAAGGTCTCCAAAATTTTACAGCCATATTATAGTCTTTTTGCTTATAGTATTCAGAATATAAAGATGCGTTTTCTTTCATTTTATCATCTAATTCTGCAATAGATTTTGGTCCATTTTCACATGCTGCATTTGTTTTTGCAGTTATTGCGTTTACTTTGTCCATTCTTGCGGCATCTTCTTGTGCGTAGGTAATTAAACCTATTGTTAAAAATGCTCCAGTTATTATTTTCTTCAAGTTTTTCATGTTTTCTAATTTTTCAGGTTAAAAAATTTTCAAGTTTTATTTTTGTTAATCAAATTTTGGTCTTCTAAACCAAAAATCACTTAATGTATACGTTAATGTGAAATTATAATAGTTTTCAACTAAGTTTTGGTTTTTATTACTTCCCAAAGCTCCTATTTCAAAGGCAAAGTTTAAATTTGATAAAGAACGATTTGAAAACTTATATCTATTCAACGGTAATCCAAATCCAAAAGTTATGCCAAAGTCTGAAACACCAGCATTTTCGTGTATTATAGGTGCTTTCCCAAAATGCGCTCCTAAACGATAACTTACTCTATTAAAGTATTTTTTACTCTTATTGTTTGGTAAAATAAATCCTCCAACTTTAATTTTCCACTCGTCTGTTAGTTTACTTGAAGAAATTGGGCTATTGAAGTTTACCCAAGATTTAAAATCATAATCTAAACCTACCGACCAGCTATTTTTTCTTCCAATACTAATTCCAGAACCAATATTTGTAGGCACTGCTGTTGTACTGTATTGATTAAAAATGGCACCAGAAGCAGTATCTATAGGAAAAGGATTTCCAGAAAGTGAACTTATGGCTGTTGCTTCTAAATAATCTGAATAAAAAGCATCTACTTTTAAAGATGGAGCAAAATAAGCTCCCACAGTTAATAATAAATCTTCTTTTCCTTTTTCTCTGTTTTCAAATTTGGTTAAATCTGCGGTATATTGCACACCAAGGTTAAATACAATATCTCTTACACTCATAGAACGTGTTAATCTAGATCCTGTAGTATTATCTGTTTCGTCTGTAAAGGCTGTATAAATGCTGTTTTCTAGCTTTCCAAAAATAAATTCGGCATTAAGACCTGCTCTAAAACCTTTGTAATGAAAACCATTGCCTAAATATACTTTATATAAAGAACCCGAGCCTTCTGCACTTGTGGTATAGTTTTTTCCATCAAAAGTTCTTGTAGCATTAGATTTATATTTTGAAAAAGAGTAAGGCAATAATCCAAAAGACATTCCCCATCTATTTTTCATTACCGGAAAACTTAGCGAAATATTGTTTACACCACCGTCTGCAACAGTAAAAGGAAGATTTGCCGAGTTGGCAATAGATCTTGTGTTTAATCTAAGTCCAAAATCGAAAGTGGCTTCTTCAATTACCGATAAAGCTGCGGGATTGGTATAATTTACGTTTGCACCATCTATAAATGCGGCTCCAATACCACCCATAGCTGCCTGAACAGGCGAAGAACTATTGTTTAGAATACCAAGACCATACTGAGAATATGCCGAAAATATTTGACCAAAAGAAACATGAACTGTAGCTACTAAGAAACAGAGCAAGAATATATTTTTAAGTTTATACATTGTAGTTTAAAATTCTATTCAAACCAA
The DNA here is from genome assembly GCA_937139485.1 of uncultured Bacteroidota bacterium. Lineage (GTDB taxonomy): Bacteria > Bacteroidota > Bacteroidia > Chitinophagales > UBA8649 > CAKZQD01. The sequence continues at coordinate 2,049 of CAKZQD010000208.1, forward strand.
GGGCTTGAATGTTAGAGTTTGCAAAGATGATACTTTTAAGGTTTTTAGCAAATATTTCTTGGTCTCCTCCAGTTAAAATAACTGTTAAATCTTTGTAATTTTGCATATATCTATAAATAATGCCGTCTATTTCGGCAAAAGCACCATTAAAAACACCACTTTTTATACTGTCTTTTGTAGATTTTCCTATCAAATCAAATTCTTTTTCATCTTTTTTATGCTCTATTAACGGTAGCATATCTGTAAAAGTATGAAGAGATTGTAATCTTAATGTCAAACCAGGTGCTATAGAACCTCCTTGGTAAGTTGCTTTTTCGTCTATAAAATTTGTGGTAATACAAGTACCTGTTCCTATAATTAAACAGTTTTTGTTTGGAAAGCGTGTAAAAGCACCAACTGCTAGAGCAATTCTGTCTGAACCAAGTGTTTTTGGTGTGGCGTAATTTATTTTTATTGGAATTGGTGTTTTGTTATTTAATTCTAAAAAAGTGTAATTAGAGAAAAACTGGGGTAATTTTTTTGTAGTAGAAACAATCATTTTCTTGAAGGCAATAGATTTTAAATAGCCTTCAATTTTTTTTTCATCTTGGTTCATGAAAATGCTTTTTTCAATAATTTTGTCTTTACTGTCAAAGAGAAAAAATTTAGAGCGTGTATTTCCTATGTCTACAATTAAATTCATTAGTTATTGCTAATTCGTTTGCCTTTTTTGTAAACCACTACAAAAGCTTTTGGGTGTCCAAGTCTTCTTACTTCTTCGCAGTAGTTGTTTATGGTTTCTACATCGTTTTCAATTCCTATTAAATATTTGTAATAGCCGTTTTCTTTTACTACTTCGTATTCTTTTAGGTGTCTGTAAAACCTAGTGTCTACTTTTTTTTCTTTTCTTGTTGCCATAAATTGAATACGATAAATTGGCGCATTAGGATCTATTTTTTTTTCTGTATCTAAAACTCTACCAAAACCATAATCTTTGTGCAGTAAATTTATTTTTTCTAAAGAAACATATTCTTTTTCGTTCATTGGTTTTTTGGTAACGGTTAAAGATTCTGCTACATCGTTTATAATTTCATTGGTTAGTTTGTATTCAATTTCTTGCATATAAGGAGAAAACTTATGCCTTATATTTTCTGCGGCAGATTTCATTTGTTCTCTTTCTTGTGGGCTCATAAACTGAATTTCGATATTATCTAATTCTACCTGACGAACAGGAACAATGCTCCAGGTGTTTTTACCACTGTAGTTGTATGAGTAGCAATATGTAGGTATATAGCCAAAATCTTCTATGTTTATTTCTTTGGTTTGTTTGTTTTTTGAAACAATAATTTCAAAAATGGCACTTGAATTTACTTTTGTACTGTTTGCCGTGCTTAAAAAATCACCCATTGAATAAACCGTTAAAGCATCTCTAGTTTTGCCATTTTGTTCATAGGTTTCTATATTCATATCTTGTACAGTATGCGTGTGTGTACCTACTATTAAATTTGCACCAGCGTGTGAAAGCATTTTAGAAACTATTTGTTGGCGTGCGTTAGATCTTACTTCAAATTCTTTGCCCCAGTGCATATAAACTACAATAAATTCTGCGCCTCTTTTTTTTGCCAATGCAATATCTTTTCTTGCCAAAGCGGTATCTAGTGCATTTATTATAGGCGAAATAGATGTGCTATTTTCAATACCGTCCATATAATTTAAAAAGGCAATTTTTACGCCTCTTTTTTCAACAATTAATGGGTTTCTTTCAGATCGTTCTTCTATGTTTTCGAAAGAACCTGTTGAAGCAATTTTTACTTTTTTTAGAATATCATTTTGTGTTTTCCAAGTTTCGGCATCTTGGTAAATTGATTTTCCGTTGGCGGTAAACAGTACATTAAAACCTGTATATTTAAGCGAAGTTGCTATATCTTCTGGCGATCGGTATTGTGGAAATTTTCCATAAGGAGGTGTTCCTATAGTAGTTTCTAAACTACCAGCAACAATATCGCCAAGGTTTAAATATGGTCTTATGTAATGAAAAATTGGTTGAAAATCGTAGGTGTGACCTTTGCTTCTGTATGCACTTTCTACCACTCGTTTGTTTATAGGAATATCGCCTACAAACATAAGTTTTACATAGCTAGTTTGGCTGTTTGAAATAAATTTTTTTATTCTATTGTTTTGTGCATTAGTACTTAATGATATTATACAAAGCAGTAAAAGATAAATTGATTTAGTTGTTATATTTTTATTCATTAATTTAGTTTAATCTTAAAAAAAAGTATTGAGATTCCTGCCTGCGCAGTAATGACGTCACTATTTTTTAATCTTTTGTTTTATTGGCAATAGTTTTTATTTCGCCAGAAAAGTGTGTAAAAGTACCTTTTTCTGTTTTAAATGTGTTGTTTAGCATGGCTTTTGCTACGGTTTTTGCTTGTATAAGTTTATAGTCTTCTGGTATAGCTACACTAAATAAACGCATTATTTGTTCAGAAATTTGCTCGCCAAGTCTAAATTCTTTTCTATTGCCTTCAAGTTGTGATGGCCTATATATATGTAGCGTTTCAATTTTTAGTCCTTTAAGTTTTTCTTCAATTTTTCCTTTTGTTTTGGCGTAAAAGAAAAAACCTGTTTCGTCTGCACCCATAGAAGAAACTATATGAAACTGTTTGGTGCTAATATGTTTTGCTAAAGATAAAGGATATTGAAAATCTACTTTAAGAAAATTTTCTTTGGAGCCTGCTTTTTTAATTGTTGTACCAAGACAACAAAAAACGGCATCGAAATCACCCAAGTTTTTGTAGTTTTCTTCTTTATCAAAATCGAAAACAACTTGATTTAGCTTTTCGTTTTTTAAATCTGTTTTTTTTCTTAGCAAAGCTACAACTTCAGTAATTGCACTATTTTCTAATAAAAAGTGTAATAAGTGATTACCAATAAGACCAGTAGCGCCAGCAATTAATACTTTCATGATGTAAAAGTATTTCTTTTTTTTGGTTTGTTAAACCATATGTTTGAAATCCAGCGTGGAAAAGCTCTAATAGGTCTATCCAAAACAGGAATATCACCAATAAAATATAGGGAATTGAATTAAGAGTTATGAAGGTAATTATAACCGGAGCATCCGGAATGATAGGAAAGGGAGTGCTTTTAGA
>CAKZQD010000209.1 GCA_937139485.1 uncultured Bacteroidota bacterium
TTAGAATGGTAAAAGCGAATCCTGTTCCTTTGAAAAAACTGAAAATTCAATGGGGTAATTAACTTACCGTTTCGTTAGAAATAAATCTTCTTTAAATACATTATCTCTTTCAATATTAGCTTTCGAAGCTTCACGTTTTAAATATCCTAATTCAAAAATAACATTTATAAGTTGTAAAACAACTTCATAAACTGTAACATAATTCCCAACCCAGTTCCTTACAAAATATTTTAGTAAATCACTACTTTCTATTTCAGTTGATTTATTTATATTCTCAACATTTCCTATAAGTTTTTCAGCTAAAATTACACTTTCGATTACTGTTTCTAATTGCATTAAAGTCGTCAGAGATGTTGATATATATAAATGCGCATTAGGAAAATCAGAGTGTTTCCAAAATATCACATTATGACTTATTCCAGTTTCTAAATCAGTATACACTCCTCTTTCTTGCATTCCTCCAACAAGAGTATTAAATAGTTTTGATTCTTCGAGTTTTGACATTTTTCAAAAATAAACAAAAAACGCTTGCAAAATTAATTACAAGCGTTTAAAATTTATCTAATCATACTTCAACAACTTACTTTAAATTATCTTTTGTCCAGTTCTCTAATTTAATATTGGAAATCCTTTCTAAATGCTTTGTATTGTTAGAAACTAAAATAAATTTGTTGGTTAGTGCGGTAGCTCCTATCAATAAATCAAAATCTGGAATTAACAAACCTTTTTTCTGTAAATTAAACTTTTCAATCGCATACAAATCAAATGCATTATATATAGGAAGCACTGTAAATAATTGTTCTACTTTATTTACTTCTTTAATGTGTTTATTGAAGTTTGAGCTTTTTTGCAGCACCATATTTTAATTCAGCAATTGTAATTTCAGAAATGTAACAATTTTCAACACCAACTTGTTTTATTTTTTCATAAATATTAAATTTTCCTTTTAAAAAGAAAATACAAATATCTGTATCTAGTAAATATTTCATTGCTAATCTAGATTAATATCTCTAGTAGAAATTGATCTAGATTCATAAATTTCATTTACTAAACCTGAATCGGTCTTACTCCAAACCCCATTTAATTCTGCTAATAGTTTTTCTTTATTTTTTTTAGCATTTGAACTATAAAGACCTTTTAAGCTATGAGATATTTTTGAAATAATTTCAAGTTTATTTTCAATACTCAAAGGTCTTATTAAGCTCATTAGCCAGTTTACAGTTAAGTTTTCCATAATAAATCTTTTAAATAATTATAACGAATATACAAATTTTAATTTTTTAAACAAAAAACTTGCAAAATTAATTGCAAGCGTTTAAAATTAGTTTCCAAACCAAAAGATTGCCTCACACGCTCAGGCGTGATCGCAATGACGGTTCACTCATTACATTCTCTTAATGTACCAAAATAGAAGAATTATTCAACTCAACAACTTTAGCTCCTTCTTCAAACAAAGAATAAATTTTAGAAAAGTTTTGTTCAAAAATCTTTAATAATACTTTGTTTGTAATATTTCCAGTTGTAACCATTAAAAGATTATTTGGTTTTTTATTTATAATGAAGTATTTATAAAAATCACTGTCTTTTGAAATTATAACACGCTGTTCTGCAACAGCGAATTTAATAATTTCAATATCAGATGTAAATTATTTTTTAGGTAAATCAACTACGTGTTTTGAATCAAACCCGTTTTCTGTGAACCAATTATGAAGCTTCACAGGAAGTTGTGCATCAACAATAAATTTCATTATGCCACCAATTTATGAATACTATTTACATTCATTAAATTAGATGCAAAAATCAAACAAGCTTTGATATCTTCTTCTTCAAGAAAGGCATAATCCTCCATAATTTCGGCATTGTTTATTCCAGAAGCCAACAATTCTAAAACCATAGCAACTGTATATCTTGAATTGCGAATACTAGGTTTCCCAAAGTTCATTTTTGCATTTATTGTTATTCTTGTTGGTTCTATAATTGTTTATTTGTAATAAAGATAAGGATTTTGTTTTAAATAGTAAAATAGTTTTCTTAATGAACAGATTGCTTCTCACGCTCTAGCGTGATCGCAATGACGGTTCTACGCCAACATTCTCACATTCACTCATTAAACCATTCTCACATTAAATCATTTACAAATTCCCCAAACTCTCCTCCAACAACTTAATTTCAGCTTCCTTATCTGCCATTTTTTGTTTTTCTAGCGCAACCACTTTTTCAGGTGCATTGTTTACAAAACGTTCATTGCTTAGTTTTTTCTGAACAGAAACTAAAAATCCTTTAGCATACTTTAGTTTTTCTTCTAATTCTGCTCTTTTGGCTTCTACGTCTATTTCTAAGTTCAATTCTACAAAAAACTGCTGCCCTTTCACTATAAAAGATTCACAGCCTTTTTGTTCTTCCGTAACTTTTTCTAGACTTTCTAAACCACCAAGTTTAATGATTTTATCAGTAAAATCTGCATAAACACTTTCGTCATCTGCCAGTACATAGGTTTTTAGTTTGTTTGCCCATTTTACAGCATTTTTCAAACGGATATTCATAATAGAAGAAATAATTTCTGCTGCATAATCTCCTTTATTGATAACAGCTTTATCTACTGCGCCAGCTTTTGGCCAGTCGGTTAAGTTGATAGATGCTCCAGATTTCCTTTCACCCAAACCTTGCCACAATTCTTCCGTAATAAACGGCATAAACGGATGTAATAATTGCAAAGTCTTTTCAAAGAAACCAATCGTTACATTCAATGTATTTTCGTCTTGTTTTTCGCCATAAGCAGGCTTTACGTACTCCAAATAAGTACTACAGAAATCGTCCCAAATAAATGCTCTTAATGTCATCAAAGCTTCAGAAATTCTGTAATCTGCCATAGATTTATCCACAGCATTAATTGTTTGGTTCAACTTAGATTCAAACCAAGCAATAGTAGCCTCATTTCCAGATTCCCCAATATTATTTGAGGCAAGTTCCCCTTTGGGGTTAGGGGCAAAATCTGCTCTCCACATATCAATCAAACCGTTCGCACTCCAAATTTTATTAGAAAATTTCTTTCCTTGGTCACATAGTTTTTCATCAAAAAGCAAGTCGTTTCCAGCAGAACTACAGCTCATCATTCCAAAACGAACACCGTCTGCTCCATAAGTAGCCATCAAATCCATTGGGTCTGGCGAATTTCCTAAAGATTTAGACATTTTTCTTCTTTGCGCATCTCTTACCATTCCCGTAAAATATACATCTTGAAAAGGCTTTTGTGCTTCTAAAGGTCTGTCTGAACCGTCTTCCATTTTGAAGGCTGGTGTAAATTCATATCCTGCAAAAACCATTCTAGCTACCCAGAAAAAGATAATGTCCCAACCAGTAACCAATACCTTTGTTGGATAATAATAATTGAATTCTGTTTTGTCTTCTCCAAAACCGTCAAATACAGATATCGGCCACAACATAGACGAAAACCAAGTATCTAATACATCTTCATCTTGCTTTAAATCTGCTAAAGTCAAGTTTGGATTATTGAATTTTGCTTGTGCTTTTACCAAAGCTTCTACTTCATTTTTGGCTACAACAAACTCCTCTCCGTAATACCAAACCGGTATTTGGTGTCCCCACCACAACTGACGAGAAATTGGCCAATCTCTAATATTTTCTAACCAATGTTTGTAAACATTCTTGAATTTCCCTGGAAGCAAATTAATATTGTCATTCAATACATTTTCTAATGCTGGCGTTACAATATGTTCCATATTTACGAACCATTGCAAGCTCAATCTTGGCTCCACAACTGTATCGCTATTTCTTTCAGAATAACCTACATTGTTTGTAATTTGCTCTGTTTTTATTAAAAAACCTTCTGCTTCTAATTGCTTAGCAATCTTTTTACGAACCACAAAACGATCTTCGCCAATATAAATTTCTCCAGCTTCAGAAATTGTTCCATCAGCATTAAAACAATCTACTGTTTCTAATTTATGTCTTTGTCCAATTTCATAATCATTGGTATCGTGTGCAGGTGTTACCTTCAACATTCCTGTTCCAAATTCAATATCAATATAATCATCTGCAATAATCGGAACTTCTCTATTGATTAAAGGAACAATTACCGTTTTACCAATCAAATGTGTGTAACGTGTATCGTCTGGATGCACACAAATGGCAGTATCGCCCATTATTGTTTCAGGTCTTGTAGTTGCTATCGTAGCGAACTCGTCAGTACCTTTTATTTGATATTTTATGT
>CAKZQD010000210.1 GCA_937139485.1 uncultured Bacteroidota bacterium
CAAATAACAATAATCCAGTTCAAAGTAATAATTTAAAAGCACCTCAGCACGAAATACAGCATGCGAAAAACTCTATTCAAAATAAAGTAGACACAATTCAACATACTGATATGATTAATTCAAAAACTATCAGTAACGCTTCCCCATCTCAAGATCCAATTGCAGAAAATAAAAATGATTTAGAATCAGATACAATAACTCAATCTACAACCAAAACAAACATTAAGAACGAACCAAAAACTAACGACACGCTTAACATATCAGAGACAAATGCTAAACCTACTACTTCACCTAGGAAAAATTCTTATTTATTATCTTGGACTTCTGGAATGAATTTAACTAAATCAACTTATCTTTCTCCAAACAATAACACATCAAATTATTATCAATCAAATCATACTGAAAATAATAATTTTGAACATAACATTTCTTTTAACGCACTACTAAAAAATAATTTAACAATTGGTACAGGCTTAGGATTGAGGCAACATAGCTATGATTATTCTTACAATGAACCGTCAATTTCAACACTTATCACAACTGATACTTCCAGTGTTTTTCTTAATTATATATATGCAAGTACAGATACATTTCAAGTATTAAACCCAATTGATTCTGTATATCAAACCATAATAGACACCACATTAGAAACAACAACTTCAACTACTTTATACAGTGGAGCAAGTCGAGCCCAATATGTACACATTCCTTTACAACTAGGCTATATCTATGAGAAAAATAAATTTATGTTTGGTATATTCAAATCACTTTTTTCATCAAATAAATCTGCTAATATTGAATCTTTAGCGTCAATAGGTGTAGATATGCACTCGCATTTAATAGCAGCAATTGATGATGGTGTAAAAACTATTGACGAAGCCATAGAAATTATTCTTTTTATGAAATCTATAGGTTACCGAAAAATAATAACTACTCCACATACAATGTTAGGCGGTTATGACAACACGCCAGCTATTATAAATAATGGAAAAGAAAAATTGATTGCTGAATTAAAAAAACGAAATATTGATTTCCCTATTGAAGCAGCTTCTGAATATTATTTAGACGAACATTTAATTTCATTAATAGAAAAAGAAGAAGAAATATTGACTTTTGGAAATAAAAATTTACTTTTCGAATTGTCTTATATTTCTAGAAGTTCAAGTATGGAACAGACTTTTTTTGATATGAATGTAGCAGGTTATTATCCTATTTTGGCACATCCAGAACGTTATCCTTACCTTGCAGATAAAGGAATTTCTGAATATGAAAAAATAAAAGATGCAGGTATTATGTTGCAAATAAATATGTTTTCGTTGGTAGGTTATTATGGTAAACAAGCAGAAAATGTAGCCAAAGATTTAATAGACAAAGAAATGGTAGATTTTATTGGAACTGATATTCATAATAAATTACAATTAGAAGCTTTGAAAGCATGTTTAAAATCACCGTATTTAGAAAAGCTGATAAACTCAAATAAACTTAAAAACAATACTTTATAGATGTCATTTATAAAAACAGAGATAGAAGATGTTTGGGTAATAGAACCCAAAATATTTAAAGACGATAGAGGTTACTTCTACGAAAGTTTCAATGCCGAAACTTTCAATAAAGAAACAGGATTAAATATAAATTTTGTACAAGATAACCAATCAAAATCAAATAAAGGTGTTTTAAGGGGAATGCATTACCAAACAGGCGAACATGCACAAGCTAAATTGGTAAGAGTTTTGCAAGGAAGTGTACAAGATGTGGCGGTTGATTTAAGAAAAGACTCTCCAACTTTTGGAAAACATTGTTCTATAGTACTCACAGCAGAAAACCACAAACAGCTTTTTGTGCCCAGAGGTTTTGCGCACGGTTTTTTAGTGCTTGAAGACGAAACTATTTTTGCGTATAAATGCGATAATTTTTATAATAAAGAATCAGAAGGCGGTTTGATTTATAATGATGAAACTATTGCTATAAATTGGGAATTGGAAACGGAAGACTTTATTTTATCTGAAAAAGATATTGAGTTGCCAAATTTAGAAAACGCTAAAAGAATTTAAACATTTTGAAGACAATTTTAGTTACAGGAGCAAATGGACAACTAGGAAATGAGTTGAAATATCTGGAAAATAGTTTTACAGATTTTAAATTTATTTTTACAGATAAGCAAGCTTTAGATATTACAAACAATGAAGCTATTCTGAGTTTTTTTAAAATAAATGAAATAGATTTTTGTATAAATACAGCGGCATATACTGCAGTAGATAATGCAGAAAATGACCAAGAAAATGCAATGCTTTTGAATGCTACGGCGGTAAAATATTTAGCAGAAGTTTGTAAAGAATTTAATGCAAAATTGATTCACGTTTCTACAGATTTTGTTTTTGATGGTAAAGGAAATATTCCACTAAAAGAAAAAAATAAACCAAATCCTTTAAGTGTTTATGGTGCTACAAAGTTAAAAGGAGAGGAGTTTGCTTTAGAAAAAGATGCACTAGTTATCAGAACTTCTTGGTTGTACTCTACTTTTGGAAATAACTTTGTAAAAACGATGTTGCGTTTAGGAACAGAAAGAGACGAACTTAATATTATAGCAGATCAGTTTGGTACGCCAACTTATGCTAGAGATTTAGCAAAAGCAATTTTAGATATTATTTCAAATAATAAAGTTGAAAATATAAAAGGTTTATATCATTTTAGTAATAAAGGCGAAGCTTCTTGGTTTGATTTTACAAAAGAAATCTTCAGTATTTCTAACATAAATTGCAAAGCAAATCCAATTCCAACTACAAAATATCCTACACCAGCAGAAAGACCAAAATATAGCGTGATGGATAAATCTAAAATTGTAGATGATTTTGGTGTAGTTTTGAAAGATTGGAAGGTGAGTTTGAAAGAATGCATTGAAAAATTGAATATTTAGATTTTGCCAAAATAAGGTTAGAACACGTCATTCCTTTGAAGAAAGGAATCTCTTCGAGTCTAAAACATTTTACAAATGAGATTGCTGCCTACGCAGGAATGACGAATAAAACTATAAAACAAAAAAATGAATAAAGTAGATATTAAAGATATAGTTGAAATTTCGAGACTTGCTGGTTTAGAAATACTTAAAATATATAAACAAGATTTTGAAGTCTTTAATAAAGACGATGAGTCTCCACTTACAATGGCAGATAAAAATGCTAATGATATAATAATTGCAAAATTGCAAACTTTATATCCAGAAATACCGTATATCTCTGAGGAAGTTAAAAATTTAGATTACTCTGAAAGAAAAAAATGGGAGTATTGCTGGATAATAGACCCACTTGATGGTACTAAAGAGTTTGTAAAGAAAAACGGAGAATTTACGGTAAATATCGCTTTAGTAAAAAATGGAAAACCTGTATTAGGAGTTGTATATATTCCTGTTGAAGATACCTATTTTTTTGCAGAAGAAAATAAAGGCGCATTTAAGCAAATTGGAAATAATGAACCCGTTTTGCTTGAAAAAAAAGCTGATGTATTGAACAAACAAAAATTAAAAGTTGTTGCAAGTAGAAGTCATTTAAGTAAAGAAGTAGAACAATATGTTGAAAATTTGAAAACTGCTGGTAAAGAAATAGAATTTGTAAGTGCAGGAAGTTCCTTAAAATTTTGTTTGGTAGCAGAAGGCAAAGCTGATATTTATCCTAGACTTGCACCAACTATGGAGTGGGATACAGCTGCAGCTCATATAGTATGTACAGAAGCTGGAATAATAGTTGTAGATAATGAAACAAAAGAAGAATTAAAGTATAATAAAGAAGACTTACTAAATCCATATTTTATAGTTAAATAATGGATTTTGAATTTTAATTTATAATAATTAAATAATTTAAAAAAAAATATGGTATTTGAAAAAGAACCTGAGATTAATGTAAATCAAATTAGTGAAGAAGTAATTGAAGTATTAGTAGGATTAGCTAGAGGTGTAATAGGCTTTATGAAAGTTTTTGAAGGCGTACAAAGAATAAAATGGACAGGTAGAGATATTGAAGCAAAGCGATGTAAATTCGATTTCATTAAAAATAATGAAGATATAAATTTCAATAAGATAAATTAGTGAAATTGTCAATTTTTAAAAGCGTGTTCATAATTTTGAATACGCTTTTTTAGTTTAGTAGCTTTATTAAAAATTATATACTAATTTTGGTTAATTCTGTTTCTGTAAACTCTAAGAGTGATTTTAACTTCAAATCTGCAATTCCAAATTGTGGTCTGTTGTAGTCATGTTTTGCAGGTATAGAAACGCATTTCATTTTTGCAGCTTTTGCAGCAAGTGTTCCATTTACAGAATCTTCAAATACTAAACAGTTTTCTGGTTTTACATTCATTAAATTTGCTGTTGTAATAAAAACAGCTGGATTTGGTTTTCCAAGAACTTCTTGTTCTGCAGAATGCTTGACTACAAACTTATCTTCAATTCCTATTGCTTCTAAAGTGGCTGTAATAATTTTTGAAGGCGAAGAACTTGCTAAAGCTATTGGTATATTTTTGCTTTTAAAAAAGTTGAATATATAATCTATTCCTTCTAAAGCACGCTTGTTTCCATCAATTTTAATGAGTTCTATTACTTTATCTAAAATAGCATTTTGAACCATCTCTGCATCTTCCGTTTTTTTATAGTCAAATGCATTAAACCAATATTTAACAACTTCATCATTGCGCATTCCTGCTGTATTTTCTGCAAGCATTTGCTCAGTTAGCTTTATACCAACTTTTTCTAATGCAGCTATTTCAGCAATTCGCCAAATAGGTTCGGAATCTATTAAAGTTCCGTCCATATCAAATATTATGGTTTTTATCATTGGTATTTGTTAAGTATTAATTTATTCTTTAGTATCGGCAAGTATTAAAATTTAAGTCATTTAAAAAATATTTTATTATTTGAATACTCACATTTTTACAATTTCCAGGATACCAAATTTGAGGATTTCCTTGGTTTGTTAACTCAATTCCTAATAATGTATATGACTTATCTCTTTCGCCATATTTTTCTTCTGCTGTTTTTAATATATGACCAAATTTTGTAGTTATTGTCCAACTATGACCATTTGTAATTGCTTGTGATTTGAAAATTGAATCCATTTTCTTTTTTAACAAAAATACGAAACATTTATTCTATATAGGTCAATATTATTTCATCTTCTTTCATATTTTTTAACTTAATATTTAAATAAACAAGCTTATATTTGGATTAACTAAAACATAATAATAATGAAAAGTTTAAAACAAATATTTACAAAAAGCATATTTACAATATTATTATTTGTCTTTGCAAGTACAAATATAAATGCTCAAAACAATGTAAAAGTAAAAGCCGAGCAAACTAAAGATGGCGTAAAAATTACTACTACAGAAAACGGTAAAACTTCTTCTGTAACTTATAATTTAGACGATGCTAAAAAGTATTTAGAAAAAATAGGAGACAATATTGAAATTGATATTGAAGAAAATGGCGATAATAATTTTAAAATAAATTATCAAATTGCTAATGGTAAAGAAGAAACTTTAGAAGTTAATGTTGACGATCTTTTAAAAAATATCGAAATTGATTTAGATAATTTAGATATAAATTTTGACCAATTGATTAAAGAAGTTTCTTCTATTATTGATTATGAAGAAACTATAGATGAAGATGGAAACAAAACCATTAAAATTAAAAAAGTAGCAGCTAAAAAAGACTAATTTATTGAACTACTATTTTTTTATAGATTGTTTTTTCTGTTGTATAAAACTTTAAAAAATATAAACCAGTTGAATAATTCGATAAATTTAATCGGCTGTTGTTTTTTAGCATTGTAATGTTTTCAACTTTTTTAGTATTTAAATTTAAAATTTCAATTTTGTAAACCTCATCTTGTTTTGGAGTTTCAATATTTACTATTTTTTTACCTTTTACTGGATTTGGGAATATTTTAAACTTTAACTCTAAGTTAATGATAGAATTTGGCTGTGGTTCTTCTTCCTCCTCTTCTTTTTCTTTTTCAAATAAAGGAATAAAGCTTTCCATCTTATTTTGAATATTAGTATAACTTCCTTCGCCATTTGTTAAAATAATTAATCCATTACTATCAGTTGGATAATAATTTAATTGAGTTCTTACACCGTTCATAAAACCACCGTGACTCCAATAGTTGCCAGTAGCATCACCATACCAAGTATCTGAGCCCCACCATGCAAAACCGTTATTCATATTATTTGGAACAAGAGATGCAAAAGTAATATCGTTTACTAACTCAACTTGATTGAAAATTCCTTTTTGTGTATATGCGATAAGAAAATTAGAAAGTTCTATAATGTTAGATTTTAACATAGCTGCTGGATATTCTGGAACGCTATAATATCCGTATGCTTGAAAAGCACTATTGTAAGGCATAGCTAAATTGTTTGAATCTGTTTCTGCATAAAACCAACCTGCTGTCGGCATGTTTAATTTGTTAAAAATATTATTGGCGCAGTAAGTATTAAATTGTTCGCCACTAACTTCTTGAATTATATAGCCAAGCAATGTATAACCAGCATTAGAATACCAATATGAAGATGAGCCTGGAGCAGTATTAGAAAAATTACTAGCATCATATAAACTACCTCCATTTACAAAGTATTCTGCACAAAATGTTTCTAAATCATATATTGGATCACCAGGTGCATCCCATAATTGTAAATCGGTTTCTGAGTCTTTCAAACTTGATTTGTGTGTCAAAAGTTGTCTTGTTGTTATTGATGTTCCGGGAAAATTTGGGTTTTCAATATTTATTGGCAAATAATTATTAATATCTGCATCTATGTCTAATAAATTATCTTGCCATAATTGTGCTACTGCAGTTGCGGTAAATAATTTTGAAATAGATGCTAAAGTAAATTGCGTTTGTAATGTAACATTTTCATTTGTGCTTAAATTTGCTTTGCCATAGGCTTTTTTCCATACAATTTGGTCGCCTTTTACAATACAAGCAGATAAGCCAAGAATATTATTTGATGTCATTTCATTTAATATAAATGTATCTAATTGCAAACTCAAGGAATCATTTTGGCAAATCAAACTAGATAAAAACAAAAAATTTAAAATAAAAAGGTTAATTTTTTTCATGGTATTTTTTTTATTATTGATTGTTAAAAGTACTAGTTTTCAATATAGTTATTCATAAATTCAAAAATAATAGTACACATGAGGATAAACTTTAATTATTCAATCAAAATTCCTACAATACTAACTTTTCTTTCCAGAGCAGCTTTAGTACTAAAAATTGAAAGTTTAGTATTGAAATAATCGTCAGAAGTAGTGGTATTTGCTTTTTCTTCTCCGTATGGAATTTCTCTAATGCTCAATTTCCCTTTTGATAATGCTTTTGCTATTTTCTCATTGGTTTTTAAATAGTTTTCAATAGAAGAAATTCTCCTTTTTGCTAGTTTATTATTATAAAAATTATCTGCTAGTGGACTACAATAACCACTCAATTCCAGTACAATTTTATTTTCTATCGAAAGTTTAGTTATTAGGTTTTCAAATGCTTTTAAATCTATGAATCCTTGTTCTAAATTGTCATAAAAAAAAGCATCTATTTCATTAAAATTATTTTGTAAATAATAAGTGTCTTTTAAAGCAATAAAGCTGTTATAAGCATCTGTATAAGAAAGTGTAGTTGTAGAGTCTACTGTTTTTGGATTTGGTTCATCGTTATGAAAATATACCGTTACAGGCAACATTTCTCTAATTTTATCTAAAATAGTATTTAAAGAATCTTTCTTAGAAACAGCAATCAAACTATCTATTAAAGAAATAGAATCTTGTTCTATTTTTATGTTTTCAATATTTTTTTCAAATTGAAAAACATCGTAACAGCAAGAAATATTTTTTAGTTTCATTGCACCTTCTCTATTAGAACTAAAAAAACCTTTTTCGGCATCAGTTAAAGTAAAATATAAGTCGTTTGCAGAACTATTAAAAGGTAAACCTAAATTTTGTGGTGTTTTGTTTTCTTTTAAATTTACTTTAAAAACATCTTGCCCACCAAAACCATAATGCCAATCTGAACTAAAATACAAAATACCTTCATTTATGTCATAAAAAGGACTTGCTTCATTTCCTAAGCTGTTGATGTTTTCTGGTAATATTATTGGATCTTCAAAAACACCAAATTCAATTTCTTTGGCTTTCCAAATATCATTTTGTCCTTTTGTTCCAGTTCTATTTGATGCAAAAAATAAAATATCTTTTCCGTCTTTAGCTACATAAGCGCTAGGCTGTGTTGTAGTAAATTCAGAATCATTTATGTTAAGTTTTACAGCATTGCCCCAAGTGTTGTTTTTGAATTCTGAAACATACAAATCACACCTTTTTCCACCTTGCTTATCATCTTCACATTGATTAAAATAAAAACGTTTTTTTTCTGCTAAATAAAATCCATTTGCAAATTCGTTTTTATTATTTGCTTTAAAATGTTCATCTAGTTTTTCGTAGCCATTTTTCTTTTTTTTATAGAAATTAATTACAGAAATATATGGTTTTTTCTTATTGTTTTCTTCTTGAAAAAAGGATGTAACTTGTAGTAAAGAGTCTTTAAAATACCCAGCAGAAAATTCACTATATTCAGAATTTATACTTTTTTGAAGTGCAGTAATTTTTATTTCATTATTTATTTTTAAATGATCTTTTGCCCAATAACAAGATGCTATTTTTTGTTTCGAATCTTCAAAATAAAAGTCCTTTTCTCTGTAATTGTTTTTAAAATTTTCAAAACTTTTTAATGCTTCATTATAATCGCCAATATGCATAAAACTATTAGCCATTTTATAAAACAATAATGGATATTTAGCTTTGTTTTTTACTCTGTTCAAAGACTTTAAAGCCAAATTATAACTCATTAATTCCAATTGTGCTAAACCAATTTTGTAATGAATTTGATCCGTTTTTTTTTGAAAACTAAATGCTTTTTCATAATAAGAAATTGCTAAATAATATTCAGCGTTATTAAATGCCTTATCTCCAGCGTTTAAGTATTGATTAAATGTTTGCGCATTTAAAGTTATTGCCATAAAAAATAAGCAAACAAAAATTAAGGTAATTCTTTTAATCATTTACAAATTTTTTCTTTTTTAAAAAGTATAGCACTTTCTTTTAAAATTCATGTTTGGCTTAATAACCTTACTTATAAGATATGTTGCGGCTATTTCTACACCGCCATAAGTATTGGTGGCTTTTGCAAATTTTGAAGCAGTAATATCATAGCTTAAACCAAATTTATAATTATTAGTTTCGTACTGAACAGCAATAGACGGCGCATCTGCAAAACGATAAAAAACTCCAAAATTTAATTTCTTTTTAAATTCACCAATATTTAATAAATAGTAGCCAAACATTACACCAGTAGTATTTTCGATACTTTTATTTTGTTCATTAAAAAGGTAAGAAATATTTACATCCCACTTATTTCCAAGAGGAATTTTTGCATAAGCTGGTATCGTAAAACGCTTTCTTAGTGTAGGTTTCAGATTACTGTTTTGATATGTTTCTGTTATATTGTTGAGGTGTTTCATAGAAAAACCTAAACCAATACGTAAATCATTTTCTGTTTCAAATTCAAAATTTATACCAGCTCCAATGTCAGGGTTCAAAACATTTAGATTTGTAAAATCTTCATTATTATTTGCCGTAGCATCAAAAATTTCACCATTAAACTGGCTGTCGTAGTAAAGCGCATCTGTACTTAAAGATTTATATTGTACGCCTGCTTCTACGCCTAAACTTATTTTAAAAGTGTTATCTTTTATAGGTATAAAAATATGATAAGCAAGCGGTACCATTAAATGTAAGGTTTGTAAACGCGAATCTCCAGCTTGGTCAAAATAAAAATTTAAACCAGCACCAGCTTTGCTTCCAGTATTAAAATTTTCTAAAAAATTTAAATCAAAAGAAAACCCGAGTGAATTGTAATTTACCGGTACGCTAGCCCATTGATTTCTATAAATAGTAGAAAAGCGAAAATCTTGACTCATTAAACCTGTATTTGCTGAATTTTGTAATGCAGGTAAAAAACTATATTGCGTATAATGAATATCTTGTGCTTGTAGATTTGTTTGCAAGCCAATGAAAAAAAAACAGAATAAAATGAGGTATTTTTTAGGCATTAGTTCAAATATAACGAATTGTTTTTATAAAGTGAAAAGAAAAAAAATAGACAGAAAAATTTTCCTTAATTATAGCATTGTAAGTTTTTTTCTTCATAACTTTAGTTTACAAACTTAAAAAACACACATATTATGAAAACAAGTACTTCTATAAAAGAAATAATGTCGGTAGACTTTAAAGTGATTGGTGTAAACGAACAACTAAAAAAAGCTGCAGATATTTTATTTAGTCAAAAATTTAAGCATTTGCCAGTATTGCAAAAAGGCAAGCTTGTAGGCATAATTTCTAAAACAGATATTAAGCGTATGAGTTTTGCCGATGAGCTGGGCGAAGATGAATTTGAAGCAGATTCAGCAATTTTTAAAATGTTAACAGTTGGGCAGGTAATGATAAATAAACCTTTTACCTTAAATATAGATGCTTCTGTAAAAGATGCAGCAAAAATTTTGTCTGAAAAAGAATTTAGAGCAATTCCGATTTTAGAAAATGAAAAAGTTGTTGGAATGGTAACCACAAAAGATTTAATAAAATATCTGGTTACTTTACTGTAGTTTCATTTTGGTATTGATGCTTTCTTTCAAAGAAATTAAAGTTTCTGTTCTTTGTATGCCATCTATTTTTTGAATTTTATCGTGTAAAACGCTTCTTAAATGATTAGTGTCTTTGCAAATTAGTTTAATAAACATAGAGTATTGACCAGTTGTGTAGTGTACAGAAACAATTTCATTAATTTTTTCAAGATTTCTTTTTACACTATCATAAAAACTGCTTTTAGTTAAAAAAACACCTAAAAAGCAAGTAATATCATAACCCAGCATTGCATAGTTTACCTCTATAGTATGCTGTTTTATTATTTTTAAGCGTTCCATTTTTTTTATTCTGGCGTGTATTGTACCAGCAGAAACGTGCAGTTTTAAACCAATTTCGGCATAAGCAGTTTTGGCATTTTCTTGTAGAATATTAATTATTCCTTTGTCTACTAAATCTAGTTCAATTTCCATGATAAAAACGTTATGATTTTAAATATTATTTCGATAAAAGTAAAAATACTAAATAGAAACTAAAGTTTTGAATATTTATTTGAATATTGTATAGTTTATTTGAAAATAGATAGATATTTGTATTGTTCTTATAAATACAGCGATAGAAAAAATCGTAGAAAATAAGTCATTATTGTTGGGTGGCGAAATTGGCAGACGTGCCCTCTTGTCTCGGGGGTGAAGAGTATTGAATAAACCAGATGGTTTTTCAAGTATATTCAAAATATATTTGAAAAATCATTTTGGCTAACAACTTCGTAGAGGTTCGAATCCTTTCCCAACAGCTCATTTTGTGAATGTCTGCTTCAAATAATTAAATTTGAAGTGGACATTTTTTTAGAGAATAGGACTAGCCATTAAAGCCACATACTATTGATTTGAATAGAATTTTCACATTAACAGGCTACCGTCATTCCAAAAAATTGAGGAGGCACGAAGCAATTTA
>CAKZQD010000211.1 GCA_937139485.1 uncultured Bacteroidota bacterium
AAACTCCATAA
This sequence comes from uncultured Bacteroidota bacterium, assembly GCA_937139485.1. Lineage (GTDB taxonomy): Bacteria > Bacteroidota > Bacteroidia > Chitinophagales > UBA8649 > CAKZQD01. The sequence goes on from CAKZQD010000211.1 coordinate 12, forward strand.
GCTAATAATAATATACCTACTACAATTAAAATTGTTTTTATTGTTTTGTTCATAATTAAGTTTTTAAAGGTTAGTTTATTTAAAATTGGTATCTAATACCTAAAGCTATATCAAAATCTAAGTCATCACTAAATTCATCATTAAAACCTAATTCTGGTCTAATATCTAAAGACATAATTAGTGGTATATCGAAATTATATTCTATACCTAAATCTGCTGCTGCAAGAAAAAATGAACCGTTTGTTCCAGGAGAATCAAAAGATCCAACTCCAGCACCAACACCTACAAACCAATTAAAATTATCTCCTAATGGATTTACCCATTGATACAAACCTACTAGTTTAAAAGCATCCACATTGTTAGAGTTTCTAAATCCTAAATCAAATTCTAACCTATTATTATCATTTAAATATCTTTGATATAAAATTTCTCCACCAGCTATTTTTCCTGGAGGAATAGGAATTAATTGCATTATTGATAAAGAAGTTACAGATTTTCCAGAACCAGATTCGCCTACAATTCCTACAGTTTCTCCTCTATAAATATCAAAACTGATGTCATTAATTGCTCTAACTATGCCTTCTTCTGTATGAAATTCGGTAACTAAATTTTTAACTTCTAATAAAAGTTTTCTTTCGCTCATAAAATATTAATTTACTAATTCAGTACTTGAAACACTAAAGTAGTTTTTATTTTAGATTTTTATTCAATATTGAGGAGCTAATTTTAGTTGTGTTGAGCAAATGTTTATATTTGCTCAATTACCACAACTATTTCGTAAGCGTTTTTTAGGTAGAAAACAACTTACAACAACAAACAAAACTCGTTAAGCCGTAAACAACTCGCCTTAACAATTATAAAGGTAAAGTGTCTTTTTTTACTGCACAATTGCACTTTTTGAACAAAATCAGAATTTTTTTAGCCTTTTTAGCGTGTTTTTCAAAATAATCTACATATATTTATTTTATGGTTGGCGAAAAATTCTTTTTAAACATATCTTCTTTAACTCACACAGAATTAAATAGTTGTATTAGATTTTCTAGAGTAGATGTGTTTAATAAAAGAGAAGAAATTATACAAACACTAGAGCTTTTTAAACGAAATAAAATCAGATTTTTTTCGCTATTAAAAGATGAAAAAAAGTTGTTTTTTTTATTATTTCCCAATGAAAAGAAATTTATAAAGAAGTGTTTGATAGATCATTTTCATTATTGTATGTTGTTTTTTGAAGATTTTGTTATTCATAATGAATTACAAAAAAATAAAGAAAAACGTTTAGAAATATTAGAACAATTTTATGCTAAGAAAAGAATCGAGAAAGAATTTTTGGCGGTAAATAAAAAAAGAATTAAAATAGAAAAGGCTAAAAAAACAAACATTGATTCATTTTTGAATTTATATTTGATGCATAAGTCAAAATTTTATTTTTTACTCAAAGAATTTGATAATGAAGTATTTAATGAAATAGATTTAGCTGTAAATTATTTAGATAAATATTATTTTTTCAGTAAAATGAATGCTTTTCAAGAATTAGAGTCCAATTCTTTAATGAACAATGTTACATATGAACATGTTTTTAAAGATGAAATTGTTGAGAAAATAAATTTTGAAGCAAAAAATGGAAATGATGTATTATTTAAAATTTATAGATACACTATAGCGTTATACAATAAAGATTTTGATTTCGAGAGGTATTTAAAACTTAAAAAAATGGTTTTAGATAATATTGGAAATTTTGAACCAGAACTTAAAAAGTTAGTACTGAGCGATTTGTCTAATTATGTAAGTTATATGTATAACAAAAATGCAGATAATAAATTGATTCAAGAAAGTTTTGAGATATTGAAGATTCAAATTAAAATGAAAACTTTAATAGATAATAATACATTTCCAGATGCTGCATTTTCTCAAAATGTTCGAATAGCATTGTACCTTAAAGAGTATGAATGGGCAGAAAATTTTATAGAAACGCATAAAAAATATCTTAAAAATACAGATTTGGTTCTTGTTTCAAAAGCAGATTTGCTATACAATCAAGCTAAATATGAAGAATTATACTCTATTGTAAAAAACAGAGCTAATGAAAAAAAGATAGAAGGTTATAATTTGAGGTGCATATATGCAAAAGCATTATACGATCAGCAAAAGTTTGAAGAATTAAATATTTTTTTGGCTAATTTTTCAACTGCTTTAAGAAGAAAAAAAGAAAATTCTGAAAATTTATTATCTTCTAAAATAGGTTTTATTCAATATTTATCTAGGATAGTAAAATATCTAAATTTTAATTCAAAATTAAAAGTTCTGCAAAAAGAATTAAGCGAAAACAAACAAGTGTTCCATAGAAATTGGTTAATTTCGAAAATAAATATCTTGATTGATTGATGATAACAAATAATTTTTCTTTTTCAATATTAATTCCTTCTTGGAATAATTTACCTTTCTTAAAACTTTGTATAGAAAGTATTCAAAAAAACTCAAGTGAAGTACATCAAATTATAGTACATGTAAACGATGGTTCAGATGGTACTTTAGAATGGTTGAAAAGTCAAAAAATTGATTTTACACATTCAGAAGAAAATATAGGAATTTGTAAAGCTTTAAATTATTCTTTTGCTAAAGCAAATCAAAATTACATAGTTTATATGAATGATGATATGTATGTGTTGCCAAATTGGGATTTGAATTTAATCAAAGAAATTAAATTATTACCAAACAGTAATTTTTATTTGTCTGCAACATTGCTAGAACCTATTGCAAAGGGAAATTCGTCAGTAATTTCTCCAGCAGAATTTGGTACAGATATAAAATCTTTTCAAGAAGAAAAACTTTTAAAAGAGTTTGAAAGTTTTTCATTTGAAGATTGGTCAGGTGCAAGTTGGCCTCCGTCTTTAGTTCATCGAGATCTTTGGGAAAAAGTAAATGGATATAGCGAAGAATTTTCTCCTGGCTTTTATTCCGACCCAGATTTTTCTATGAAATTATGGAATATTGGTGTTAGAGTTTTTAAAGGCGTTGCGGCTTCGAGAGTTTATCATTTTCAAAGTAAATCTTTGGCAAGAATTGTAAAAAATGATGGAAGAAAACAGTTTTATGAAAAATGGGGAATTACTGCTTCGTTTTTTGATAAGTATTTTATTAAGAAAGGTCAAAAATTTCAAAGTAAATTAGAATCGCCAAGTTCTTATAAAATATTTTTGAATAAACTGAAAGTAAAATTCTACAAAATACTTAAATAATTAACCACCACTTACAGGTGGAATTATAGCTACAATATCTGTTTCTTTTAAAATTTCATTATCTGTTGCATAAGTTTCATTTATAGCAAATGCAAATGCTTTAATGTCTTTCAGATTTGGATATTTTTCTAAAAGAATAGCTTTTAAATCTAGAATGCTTGTATTTTCTTTTAAAGAAATACGGATTTCTTTTTCACCAATAATTTCTTCTACTATTCCAAAAAGTTTAATTATCATATTTCGGCGTTTTGAATATATGCTACCAATTCGTCTATTTGCCAAGCATCTTTGATGTCAAAATCTCCATTTTTGGTTCTTCGCAAACTACTCATATATGCACCAGAATCTAAAGTCTTGCCCATATCGTTTGCCAAAGATCTTATGTATGTTCCTTTGCTACAGCAAACTCTAAAACCAAGTTCTGGCAAATTATAGTCTAAATCATATTCAGAAATTGTAACTTTTCTGGTTTTCATTTCTACAGTTTTTCCTTCACGAGCACTTTTATAAGCTCTTTTTCCATCAATTTTTAAAGCTGAAAAAATTGGTGGTTTTTGATCTATTTCTCCTAAAAATGTTTGCCTAGCTTTTTCTAATAAATCTTTATTAATATGTTCTATTGGAAATTTTTGATTGACTTCTGTTTCTAAATCGTAAGATGGAGTAGTGGCTCCAATATGAAAAGTTCCAGTATATTCTTTTTCGCCTGCTTGCAAACTTTCTATTTTCTTGGTTGCTTTTCCTGTGCAAATAATTAATAAACCTGTTGCTAAAGGATCTAAAGTGCCAGCGTGTCCAACTTTAATTTTTTTAATTCCAAGTTTTCTGGATATTGTATAACGAATTTTTGCAACTACATTAAAAGATGTCCAAGTAAGTGGTTTATCTATCAATATAATTTCTCCAGCTTTAAAGTCTGGATTTTTATTGTCTTTTGTTAAAACCATGATACTGCTATTGCTATTGCACCTACCAAAAAACAGTAGTATGCAAAATATTGAATTTTACCTTGTTTTACTATCTTTATCATAATTTGGCAAGCCAATAAACCAGTAAAGAAAGCAGCAAGAAAACCACCTATCAATTCTCCAGCAGAAATGTTACTAGAGCCTTGCTCTGCAAAATCTTTTAAGTCTAAAAGCATAGCTCCTAAAATTGGAGGAATTACCATCAAAAAAGAAAATTTTGCCATTTTTGCTTTGTCAATTCCAAGTAATAATCCTGTTGAAATAGTTGCTCCAGACCTAGAAATACCTGGTAAAACTGCTATGGCTTGTGCTAAACCTATGATGAAAGCATTTCTGTATGAGATTTCTTTTTGTTTACTTGCTACAAACTTTGTAAGCAACAATAATACTCCAGTAAGTAAAAGCATAAAACCTACAAGCAATATGTTTTGATTAAAAAACTGCTCAACAAAATCTTTAAAAAACAAACCAACTATAAGTACAGGAAGCATGGAAACAATGATGTACAAAACAAATTTTGTGCTTTCATTCATTTCAAATTTGAAAACATCTTTTATTATTTCTAAAATATCTTTTCTAAAAACTACAATAGTACTTAAAACTGTTGCGCCGTGTATAAGTGATGTAAAAAGAAGATTGTCTTTTCCGAAATCTACATTAAAAAGTGCTTTAAAAAGCTCTATGTGTCCACTACTACTTACAGGTAAAAATTCAGCAAGTCCTTGAACTATGCCTAAAATAATAGATTTAATAATTTCTTCCAATGGAAAGGATTATTTTATTTGCTAATTTCTTCAGAAGATGATGGTTTTTTCATAATAGCATAAATTTCTATTAAGAAACCAATCATAATTACAATAGGAGCTAAGGTTATTCTTCTAAAGCTATAAATACTTTCGTCAAATTCTGGTTGAACAAAGTTTTCGTTGAGCTCAAAACCGCCACCAGCCATAAGTATAAAACCAACGGCAATAAAAGCAATTCCAATAAGCATCCAGATATAATTTGATTTGTTGAATAACATGTATTGTGTTTTAATGAATAATTATTGCAAATTTAATACAAATCATTCAATTTTAATTTTAAATATTTGTTAACTGCTCTTTTTGTGCTTAAAACTGATATAAGTACTCCTAAAACAATTAAGAAAACTACTAAAGATACATAGCCAACAATATTATCTAAAATAGGAATGCCAAAAAATATTTGAGCAGAAGGAAAAACAAATGCTATTAATATAGCAGATGCCAATACACCGCTAAAAGCACCTATAATAATACCGTTTTTAATAAAAGGTTTGCTTATAAACCATTCTGTAGCACCAACTAGTTTCATACTTCTAACTAAAAATCGCTTAGAATACATAGATAAACGAATGGTAGAATCTATTAAAAATAAAGCAATTACAAAAAGCAATACTGCAAAAATAATTAGGGGTATAATAATTTTTCCAGAATAATTATTGATAATATTTATTAGATCGCTATCGTAATTTAAACTTTTTACAAAACCAGATTTCATTATTCTATTTTCTACTTTTTTTAGCTGTTCTAATTCTAAAAAAGTAGAATTAAGTTTTAAATTAAAAGATGGAAAAAGTGGGTTGTAGCCTAATAAGCCTTGAAAATCTTCTCCTAACTCTTCTTGCATAATTTTTGCTGCTTCTTCTTCAGAAACATAAACAATGTCTTTTGTGTAGTCCTCTTTTTCTAGTTTAGCTAAATAATTATTGATGTCTGTTTGCGACATATCTTTGTTTAGCTCTAGCTGAAATTCTAAATTCTCTTTTAAAGAATTAGGCAAGTCTTTAGACATTAATAGGGCAGCACCAAGTATTCCTAAGTTTAACAGCACTAGTGTAATACTTATTATAGCGGTAATGTAGTTTGGTTTGGCCTTGTTGGTAGATTTTTCTTCTCTTAAACTCATAAAAGCAAAAATAATATTTTTAGTTTCAATCAAAAGTTTTTTACCTTTGATAAA
>CAKZQD010000212.1 GCA_937139485.1 uncultured Bacteroidota bacterium
GAGTTGTTGGTATCTGCTCCCAAATTGCACCATTCACCTATTACTGAGTTTCCTAAAAATCCATCGTGACCTTTATTTGAAAAGCCTTGAATTACAGAGTTATTTACTTCGCCACCTATTTTACTATGTGGTCCTACAGTAGTAGCGCCATATATTTTAGTGCTTAGTTTTAAAGTTGCGCTTTCGCAAAGTGCTAAACTTCCTCTTACTACAGAACCTTCCATTATTTCAGCATCTTTTGCTAAATAAATATAACCTCCATTAGGATTTAGAATAGCAGCTTCTACTTTGGCTCCCTTTTCAAGAAAAATATATTTCGCTGCACCTATTATAGTATTGGTAGCACTTATATTTTCTGAAGTTCTGTTTTTTGTCAGTAATTTAAAGTCTAACTCGATTGCTTTTTCGTTTTTTTGAAAAATATCCCAAGGAAATTCTATTTTAACAATTTCTTCATCAAAATGAACTTCTGTTTCAAACTTACTTTCTGATGTTCCTTTTTTTGAAGCGACTAAAGTAGCATTGTGGTAGAGACTTTCACCAGCATTCAAGTTTAGAATTGCCGCAGCTAAATTTGGTGTAGGTAATATGCTAGAATTGATATAAGTAGCAGCTTCGTTTTCAGAAAAAGTATCAAAACATTTTAGGTAATCGCCTACCGTTTTTATTTTAATAATTCCATTTAAAGATTTCGCCCACTTTTCTTCTATAGTCAAAATTCCTATTCTTAATTTAGAAACAGGTTTAGTAAGGGTGAGAGGTTTTAGATTGGTCCATTCTTTTCTATGGTCTACTAATACAAATATTTGCTTGGTCATTTATGCTTTGTTTAAGGAACTTGAAAGTAGCATTTTTTATAAAATAAAAAAAGTCCGAACATTAAAATGTACGGACTTTTTGTATATTGATGAAAGAAAAAAATTATTTCTTTTTTCTTGCGTATTTGTTTTGGAATTTTTCAATTCTACCAGCAGTATCTACAAATTTCATTTTACCTGTAAAGAAAGGGTGAGAAGAATTTGAAATCTCAACTTTTATTACTGGGTATTCGTTACCATCAGAAAAAGTAGCTGTTTCTTTAGATGGTGCACAAGATCTTGTTAAAAACTCTTCATCATTAGAAATATCTCTAAAGATTACTGTTCTATAATTTTCTGGATGTATTCCTGCTTTCATGTCTAATTATTTTTAAGGACTGCAAATATATGGATATTAAATTTATTTGAGCAAGTTTTTAGTGTTTTATTTAAAAATCTCTTTTTTTTGTTTAAAATATCTACATTGAAGCCTCTAATATAAATTTAAAAAAACTATCTCGTATAAAATAAAACTTGAAACTTTTGTCTGCATAACTAAAAATAACTTTTTTAACAATAATAATGATTTTTTCAAAAGGCTTTAGATATAGTATTTAAAATAAATTATACCTTTAGCATTCTAAATGAAAGAATCTAGGTTTATAGACCAAAATAAGGATAAATGGGCTTCGTTTGAAGACGAGCTGAAGCAAAAGAAAAAAGACCCAGATAAACTGAGTGACTTATTTGTGCAACTTACCGATGACCTTTCGTTTTCTAGAACTTACTACCCAAATAGATTGGTGCGAGCATATTTAAATAGTGTTTCACAAAAAATTTATCTTAATTTTTATAAAAACAAAAAGAATTATCTCAAGAATTTTGTAAACTTTTGGAAAGAAGATTTGCCTTTTATAGTTTACGAATCTAGAAAAGAATTAAGTATTGCCTTTATAGTTTTTACGCTGGCAACTTTAATTGGTGTGCTATCTTGCTTAAAAGATCCAGCCTATGCAGAAGTTGTAGTAGGCAAGGCTTATGTAGAAATGACCAAAACAAATATTGCCGATGGCGACCCAATGGCTGTTTACAAAAATGGTGAATCGTTTTATACTTTTTTATGGATTTTTTGGAATAATATAAGAGTTGCTTTTTACACATTTGTACTTGGTGTTACGGCAGGTGTTGGTACTATTTTTATTTTATTGAAGAATGGAACTATGCTCGGTGGTTTTCAGTTTTTCTTTTACGATAAAGGAGTTTTTGCTGAGTCTTTAATAACGGTTTGGCAACACGGAACTATAGAAATACTAAGTATAATTATAGCTGGCGGAGCAGGATTGGTTCTTGCAAAAGGATTGATAATGCCTGGTACATTTCCAAGGTTGCAATCGTTGCAAATTTCAACCAAAAAAGGTTTGAAAATAATGATGGGACTCACGCCATTTATATTAGCAGCAGCACTTATTGAAGGTTTTATAACAAGGCTTACAGAAGCTCCGTTTGTGTTTAGGTTGGGTTTAATTATTGCTTCTTTGGTACTTATGTTTGGTTATTGGGTTTATTATCCTTGGCGAAAAAAACGAGAAGGCTTTAGCGAAGCATTGAAAAATAGAGCTATAGGATTTGAAAGACCAATTGAAGATAAACTGGTAAAATATAGTTTGGTAAATATAAAAGGTGTTGGCGAAATATTTACCGATAGTTTTAGAATGTTTAGAAACAATATTGGAAAGTTTTTTGTGTTTTCTTTAATTATAGCTACACTTTATGGTTTTGCACATGTGCATTATGCAGGCTTTGAATCTAACTATTATGAAGGTGAAAATTTTGTAGATTTGTTAATGAATTTCTTAGAAAATTTATTTTTATCTTTCTTTTCGTTCTTCAAGTTTTCTAATAAACCGTTGATACAGTTTTTAAATATGTTTATGCTTGGAATGTTATTTCCAATTGCATTTGCTGGTTTTGATAAGGTATTTGGTTTTAATCAAGGCTTATCTTTTGCTCAAAAATTACTAAGTTTTTTGAAGTATTTTATTTATGGAGCAATTGCAGCAGTGCTGTTATATGCCGTTTTTTATTTCGATTCTGGCTGGTCTTATGTATTATTTATGCTAATGCTTCCTGTGGTTATTATGCCTTTTTCGGCTTTGCTGTACGATAAAAAAATGCCAACTTATGGTTTAAAATTAATGTTTAGCAATTTAGTTTCTGTAATATTGGTTTTGCTGGTTTTCTTTTTGCTTTTTTTATGTTTTATGTTGATTTCAAATTTTGGAATAGCAAGTTTAATTTTAGACTTTATAAAAATGAATTTCCAAATTACTGGACCACAAATGCAAATGTTTTATGATTTTACCTCAGCATTTCTAGGTATTTTTACTTTTAGTTTTTTCTTTCCCATTTTTATTTATGGCTTTACTTTTATTTATTATTCAAACAAAGAGCATTTAGAAGCAAACCATTTAATAGAACGTATAAAAAATATGTAATTGAATAATTTTAGCTACATAAAAATCTTTTTTTTGCTGCTTACAGTATGTTTTGCAGTAAATACTTATGCTCAGGAAGAAGAGGAAGATGTTTCTGAATATGTTTTAGATGAAGAGTTTGAATGGCAAGACTATAATTATATAGATACAACTAGAGATTTAATAGATTCGGTTTTAGATTTTAAAAAAGTACAAAAAGAACCATATTTAAAAGAAAATATAAGCATTGAAGAAGCCGAAGTAGAAGAAAAAGTATTTAATCAAAAACTTTGGGAAAAATATAATAAAGAACGAGACTATTTAGAAGAAGAACAAAAAGAAAAAGAGCCAAATGACTGGCAGTTTCCAAACTTTGGGTTTGAAGGTCTTGGTTTTGCTGCCACTTTATTTAAGTTTTTAGTTTATGCTATAATTGTTTTAGGTATTGGCTTTGTAATTTTTAAACTATTAGAAGCACAATTTAAACAAGATAGTTTAGTAAGAAAAGAAAATACATTTTTTATAGAAAATCTCGAAGAAAAAATTCACGAAGTAAATTTATATAAGCTGCTTGAAGAGTATCAACAAAAGCAAGATTATAGAATGCTAATAAGAATTTATTACTTAATAATTATTAAAGAACTAAGTATTAAAAAGTATATTAATTGGGAAATTCAGAAAACAAATGGTAACTACATTCAAGAAATGTTTAACAACAAACTTTTTGAAGAATTTAAAAAACTGACATTAATTTTTGAAAGAGTATGGTTTGGTGAAGTAGAAATAAACCAAGAAATATTTAAAAATTTAGAACCAATTTTTAAAAAAACCATTGAAAACATAAAACAAGGCAATATAGTTGGCAATAAATAGAGACATAAAAGTAGGCTTAGCCTTAGTAGTGCTGCTATCTGTTTTAGTAGGCGTGTTTTATTATATTTTTAGCGATAAAAATAAATATCAATGGAACGAAAATTATCTTTATGATAACGACCAACCTTATGGTGCCGATATACTTTATAATTTACTAGATGAGTATAATGGAAATGAAACCATAGAACTTATTGATAAAGAAACTATTACAAAGTTTTTTAATGATAGAAAATTGCTTGGAGAAAACTCAGAGCAAACAAAAAAAGCTACATATATAATAATTGGTTATGATTTAGATTTTGCTGCAAGAGACTATGAAAGTCTGTTGGCATTTATGAAAAAAGGAAATACTGTAATGCTTATTTCTAATGTTACGAGTACTCATTTGTTTCAAAAACTAAACTTTGAATGTGCGTACAGTAGTTATGGATCTAACTATTTAAATGCAACGAATTTATTTTCAGTAAAAGCAAATTTTGAAAACGAAAATTTAAAAAACAGAAAAGGATATAACTTCTTTTACGAATATTTAAGTAAGCGTTACGAAAAAGATTATTATTACTTTGGAAGTAGTTTTTGTAGAGCATTAAACTATGAAACACTTGGAACAATACGACCAAACAAAACCAATTATATAAGAATACCACACGGAAAAGGACAATTGCTTTTGCATTCAAATCCTATATTTTTTTCTAACAGGCATTTAATAAGAAAACAAGGCGCAGAATATGCAGGAAAAGTATTTTCATACATTCCAGATGGCGAAATTTATTGGGATAAACACAACAAGCCAGTAAAAATAAAAAAGCCAGCAATGGAAGGCAATGAAGACGACACGCCTTTTTCTTATATACTAAAACAAAGAAGCTTTAAATGGGCGCTTTATCTTATTTATTTTGCAGTAATTTTATTTTTAATTTTCAATTTATTTAGAAAGCAAAAAGAGATTCCTGTTAAGTTTCAAAACAAAAATACATCGCTAGAGTTTATAAAAAATGTAGGTACTTTATACTTCGAAAATAAAGATAATAAAAAGCTTGCCTATAAAATAATGCAGCATTTTATGAACGAAATTCGTTTAAAATACTTTATAAAAGATAAAGAATCAGAAATAATTATAGAAAAATTGGCATCTAAAACCAAAGTAGATTCTAAAATGATAGCAGGTATTTTTAATGCATATTCTTATTTAGAAAAGCAAGAAGAATTGTCTGACAATGGATTGATAAAGTTTTATTTGAAAATAGAAAAATTTCATAACGCAGTTAAAAAATAACAATATGGAAAACGAAGAAATGAACCAAGACAAAGAAAAGAAAAATCTTTTAGATGGACTGAAAAATATGAATGAACAGCAAGAAAATGCTAGTAAAAAAGAAGTACCTGCGAATCCTGAAAAAGAAGCTGTTCAAGATGTTTCTGCGCCAACAGAAAGCCAAAGTTTTATGCAAAATAGCTTGAATGTTAGCAAGGTTCAAAACATGGCGCTGACACTCAAAAACGAAGTCAATAAAATTATTGTAGGGCAAGAAGAAATGCTAGATCAGATGATAATTGCAATGCTTTCTGATGGACATATTTTATTGGAAGGCGTTCCTGGAATTGCAAAAACACTTGCAGCAAAAATGCTTTCAAACACTATTGATATTGATTTTTCAAGAATACAATTTACGCCAGATTTAATGCCAACAGACGTTTTGGGAACTTCTGTTTTTAATATGAAAAACTCTGAGTTTAGTTTTAAAAAAGGACCAATATTTTCGAATATAGTTTTGATAGATGAAATAAACCGTTCGCCAGCAAAAACACAGTCGGCACTTTTTGAAGTAATGGAAGAGCAGCAAGTAACAATAGATGGCAAAACCTATAAAATGCAAGCACCTTTCTTAGTTATAGCTACACAAAATCCTGTAGAACAAGAAGGAACTTACAAGCTCCCAGAGGCACAATTAGATCGTTTTTTGTTTAAAATAAGACTAGAATATCCAAATACAACAGAAGAAATTCAAATTCTTAAAAAGTTTAGAAACGATTTTAAACAAACACAAACAAGTAGTGTAAAAGCTGTAGTTTCTGCTGAAGATATTGCCGCTTGTAAAGAAATTATAGAAAAAGTTCATATAAAAGATGAGTTGATAGAATATATTGCCAAAATAGTTAATTATACAAGAAATAACGGTGATTTGTTTTTAGGCGCATCGCCTAGAGCATCGCTAGCTATTATGAATACTGCAAAAACACACGCAGCCGTAAATGGTAGAGATTTTGTAACACCAGACGATATTAGAGCAATGTGTTTTCCAGTATTAAATCATAGAATAATTCTGAACCCAGATAAAGAAATGGAAGGAATTATTGAAGACGATGTAATAAATGAAATTATAGAAAAAATAGAAGTGCCTAGGTAAACAGTACACAGTATTTAGCTGGCAGTAGGCAGTTTTTTTGACTATCATGCGATGACGCAGAAACAAGCAACCTTTTTAAATGAAAACAGAAAAATAAAAAACAATAAATGATTTTAAAAAACATCATATCATTTTTTAAGAACACTTTTTTGAGTGCTCGTTTTTTTATGCTTATTGCTGTTGTAATTTGTTTGTACGGCTTGAGTTTTGTATGGTCTTTTTTGTTTGCTATTGCACATACTGCTTTATTTATTTTACTTATAGCTACGGTTGTAGATGTATTGCTTTTGTATAGTAAAAAACATGCTTTTTCGGCAGAAAGACTTACTCAGAAATTACTTTCAAACGGAGACGATAACCCTATAGAATTAAATATAGAGAACAATACAAGATTTAATTTTAAGATTGATATTTATGACGAACTTCCTGTTCAATTGCAGCAAAGAGATTTTCATTTTGCTTTAAACATAAAAGCCAAAGAAGATAAAAAACTAAAATATACCGTTCATCCTACAGAAAGAGGTGCTTATGCATTTGGAAATTTGAATATACTTTTTACCAATTTTTTAGCACTAGTAATCCGTAGGCAAATTATTGATTTAAAAAAAGAAATTCCTGTATATCCATCTATTATTCAAATGAAAAAATTTGAATTGAAACTGCTCGAAAAAGCATCTATTGCTTATGGAATAAAAAGAGTAAGAAGAATAGGGCAGAGCTACGAATTTGAGCAGATAAAAACCTACGTGCAAGGAGATGATTTTAGAAAAATAAACTGGAAAGCTACAGGAAAACACAATCAAATAATGGTAAACCAATACATAGAAGAGCGTTCGCAATCTATTTATTGTTTTATAGATAAAAGTAGAAATATGAAATTGCCTTTCTACAATTTAAGCTTGTTTGATTATGCAATAAATGCTTCTTTGGTGCTTACCAATATTTCGCTTCAAAAACAAGATAGAGCTGGTTTTGTTTCATTTTCTGACAAGCTAGATTCTTTTGTAAAAGCAAGCAATAATAGAGGTCAGTTAAGAAAAATACTAGAAAACCTTTACCGCCAAAAAGAAAACTACGTAGAAACCAACTACGAATATTTGTATGCAAATATTAGAAAACGAATTACAAACAGAAGTTTAATTTTCTTGTTTACAAACTTTGAAAGTTTAAACAATTTGAAACGAAATATTTCTGTATTAAGAAAAATGAATAGACTACATTTACTGGTTGTTATCTTTTTTGAAAATACAGAAATTTCAAACTTCAAAGAAAAAGAAGCTAATAATTTAAGTGAAATTTACACCCAAACTATAGCAGAAAAATTCAACTACGAAAAAATACAAATTGTACAAGAATTAAAAAAATACGGCATACAAGCTATCTACACAAAGCCAGAAGATTTAACGGTAAATACTATTAATAAATATTTGGAGATTAAGGCGAGAGGACTTTTGTAGTCTTTTTTTTAGTCTTCAGTCGCAGTTGGCAGTTTTGTTTGACTCGTTGTTTTGGAACTCATTTTTTCGCCTTGTCAAGTGTTTTCACTTGACAAACACACAAGTTCCAACCAAAACAATTACGCTAGAGATACAGAAGCAATCTGCTTCAAGTTTTAAACAAAACTGTCACAATTAAATAAGTTAAGTTCAGTTTCAAATTTATTCATCAGGAATATTCAATTTTGGATTCATTTCCAACAACTTTTCAATAAGTTTCAAAGCTGTTTCTTTTTGAATAGAAGTTATATATGTATTGGAACCGTCAAAAAATAATAAGTCATTACTTTTTGTAAAAGATATTTTTTTGAGTTCAGAAACTACGAAAGATTTTCTTAAAATGGTTTTAAAATGAAGTCTTCCATTTTCTATAAAGTAATTGTAACTAGGGATTAATATTTCTCTAAAAGATGAAAAAAATACAATAGCTGAAATTATATAAATCATTCCATTATCAGTTTCGAAATAATATATGACACCTAAAAATATGAGCCTGAAAATGAAATTGAAAATTTGTTTGGGGTGTTTGTTTTTTAAAATCCACAAACTTTGATTTTCTTGACCTTTTTTAATAATAAAATATTCTAGTATGAATTTTAAAAAGATCATCATTATATATATACCAACAAGAATTATATCGTAATTATTTTCTTCTAAACCGTATTTATTTAGAAAAAACAATATAATTACAAGTAAAAGTGGGATTACATAATCTGCAATATGGAGTATTCTAAGCAAAAAAATAAATATTTTTTCAAATGTACTAAATAATAATTTATTTATAGTCACATTTTTATTTCTGATGATTCCATCTTGTAAGCTTATCACTTTTGTAGCTTGTTTAAATAGTCAATCACAGAAAGCAATAATACCAGAGTTAGCTTTCAGCGCCTGCTCTAAAATCAAATTGATTTTTTTTAGGTCAGTATCTAAACTATTCATATTATCCACTTTTGTCTTTAGTCGTTTAATCGTATTAAAGTTCCATCTAAAATTAGAAAAATAATTAAATTCAAGATCAATGAATCCCTTATTTTGAAGATTTTTAAAAGTTTTCAAATCCAAACCAACAATTATTTTTAAACTCACCTGTTCTGGAAAACTTGGATTTGGCTGATTATCATTTATCAAATAGAAATCTAACATAAGGTTTTATATTATACTTAAAGTAAAAATTAAATCATAAATATATTAAAATAGTAGTCTTTTAAATAAAATCCCAACAAAAAAAGGGAAACGTTTCCATTTCCCTTTTTATATTTTATTTAAGTATGTGAATCCAAGCGTCATCGTGTTCCTCACTTCTTAGCTTTCTTAATTCTTTAGGGCTAAAAAATACTTGCCGTGTAAACATAATGTCAGCCAGTTTTCACATTATAAAACCAATACCAATATCTATTCGTTTTAATGTTTATCTCTAATCTTACTCATAGCCATTTCACTTATAGCTGTAATACTCAATGAAGGATTTACTCCAGGATTAGCAGAAATCATAGAACCATCGCATACATACATGTTTTCATAGCCAAAAACCTTATTGTTTTTATCTATTACACCTGTTTTAGCATCTTTTCCTATAACGGCTCCGCCCAAAATATGCGCCGTAGAAGGTATACCTGTAATGGTTTCAGAAAACAAAGACATTGGTTTTCCTTTTACTTCTTTGGAGTAGTCTGCAGCAAATTTATGTGCATCGTCTATAAAAGCTGTTGGTGCTGCGCCACCATTCATTATGCTAGAACTCATTCCTAATATAGATTTTTTGAATTGTAATTTGCTATCTAATGTTTGCATAAATAAAAGTACAGAAGATTGCTTAGCAAAATCTTTTACAAAGAAAACCTTTAACCATTGTATTGGATTTTTTAAAGGAACTATAAACAGTTTTAAAAGTCTTAAAAAGAAGTTTTTTTCATTGATTGATGGCATTAAAAGTATGCGCCAAAAGCCAGATCCTTTTCCATATCGTACAGGCTCTATATGTGTGTTTTTATCTACATCTGTAATAGAACCAATGGCTACGCCTTTAGAAAAATCTTTTGTTTTATCTGGACTTATTACATATATAAGTGCTTCATTGTTAGATCTAATATCTTTACCAAGCATATTGCTCAATTTTGGCAATGATTTTTCTTTTAGCTTTAGCAATAAAGGAATAGTTCCTAAAACACCACCAGAAAATACGATGCCGCTACTTTCAATGGTGTTTATTTTTGAAAAATATTTAGTCGATTTTTTAAAAGAAACAGTATAGTTTTTGTCTACTTTTTGAACAACATCTACAACTTCGTGTTCTGCAATAATTTCTACGCCTAGTTTTTGAGCTAGGTATAAATAGTTTTTGTCTAAAGTATTTTTAGAATTATTTGGGCAGCCAGTCATACATTTCCCACAATAATTGCAGGCTTTTCTTTCTGGGCCTTCGCCATTAAAATAAGGGTCTTTGTTTTTCTCATTTGCTTTGTTGCCAAAATATACGGCAACTTTTGTAGTGTCAAATTCTTTTTCAAGTCCTCTTTTTATAGCAGTATTTTTTAGGCTTAAATCTGCATCAAAAAGTTTTGGGTTTTTTGCTGCGCCAAGCATTTTCCATGCCAAATTATAGAATGGATTTAATTTTTCTTCCCAATTGTCTAAACCTGCCCAAGAGCCTGTTTCAAAAAAATTGCTTTTGGGTTTAGGAAGTGTATTTGCATATACCAAAGAGCCGCCGCCAACACCTACACCACTTATTATACCTATATGCCTAAAATAAGTCAGTTTCATGATACCAAAAAACTTCAAAGTAGGCAACCAAATCCATTTTTTTAAGTTCCAGTTTGTTTTTGGAAAGTCTTTTGCTTTATACCATTTCCCCTTTTCTATTACTAGTACTTTGTAGCCTTTTTCTGCCAACCTAAGTGCAGAAACAGAGCCACCAAAACCCGAACCAATAATTACGTAATCGTATTTTTTTTCTTTTGCAGCCATTTATAATTCCGAAAATACTCATAATCAATAAAATATTATGCTTAAATTGCAGAAATGTCACCATTAGAAATTTTTGGAATAGTAGCTTTAGTTTATTTGGCTTTGTGTATACTTATATATATTACGCAAGAGTTGTTTCTATTTCACCCAGAAAAACTCATTAGTAATTTTGAATATAAATTTGATGCAGATTTTGAAGAAATATATATTCCAACTAAAGATGGCGCAGTTTTAAATGCACTTTTGTTTAAAAACAAAAACTCTAAGGGATTGGTTTTTTATTTTAAAGGAAACACTAGAAGTATAAAAGGCTGGGGAAAATTTTCAAGAGATTTTATAAGCAAAGGCTACGATTTTTTTGTATTTGATTATAGAGGATTTGGAAAAAGCAAAGGAAAAAGGACGGAAAGAAATTTTCATAAAGACTGCAATGCTGCTTATGAGTATTTGGTTAAAAACCATTATAAAGAAGAAGATATTATAATATATGGTAGATCTATAGGTAGTGGTTTTGCTACAAGAACTGCTAGCCGGCACAATCCCAAAAAACTTATTTTAGACTCGCCATATTATAGTTTATATCATTTAGTAAAGCGATTTTTTCCACTTTTTCCTGTAATGTCTTTATCTAAATATCACGTAAGAACAGATATTTTTATAAAAAGTGTAAAATGCCCAGTATATATTCTACACGGAATGAAAGACAAATTAATACCTTACCGACACGCATTATTGCTACATAAACTAAATCCTAGAGCGCATATTATAAGACTTCAAAAAGGAAATCACAATAATTTGCCTTCGCTTACAGATTATCACAGAGTAGTTTACGAAATACTCAATGATACTTTTGTAGCAGAAAGCGATTTTGAAGAAATTCTATAAGAAAGTACTTTTTTATAAGCAAAGTAAATAGTTATTTTTTAGAAAACCTGCTCAATTTTACTTCACTATTTAAGCTTCCATTTTCTTCTAAAAATTCGATAAATTCTTCTGCAAAATATGGTGCTAAGGACAATCCTTTTGTTCCCATTCCATTAAATATGTATAGATTTTTGTGTGTTTGATGTGCGCCTATAATTGGTCGCCTATCTTTAATAGTGGGTCGTATTCCCGCACCTTGTTTTATAATTGTATAGTTACACTTTACTATAGCATTTAATTTTTCTATCAGTTCTTGTTTTTTTAATTCTGTAATGTTCATAGAAACATCATCCCAGGAGTATGTAGAACCTATTGAAAATTGATGATTTCCTAGAGGCGTTATATTTGTACTGCCTCCTATAATAAAATCTTCTGGTAGTTCTTCTGCTTCAAACCAAAGCACTTCGCCTTTACAAAAAGAATAAGCTAGGTTTCCAAACCAAGGATTTTTGGCAGCTCCAAAACCTTCACAAAAAATTATTTTTTCAGCTTCAAAAGTTTTATAAACTACTTTGTTTTCTTTTATTTTTAAAGCTTTATAATCAAATTTAACTCTTTGTAAAAGATTGTTTTTTTCAAAATAAGAACTGAAAATGTCTATTAATAAAGGCGTGTTTATTTTTAAAACCGGTGCTATTTCTATACAACCAAATGGATTTTCTATCAATGTTTTAGAATGAAAAATTACATCTTTATTTTTTAAATAATGAACATATCTTTCGTCTTTCGTTTTTGCTGCCCAGTCGTTTTGCTGCTCTACAGATTGTAAAATTCGGTGTACTTTGGTTTCTTGAATTAGATCTGTATTAAATGTTTCTTCTATAGATTTATAAAATTGTAATGCAAATGGTAATAGCTCATCTATTTTCCAAGATTTTACAAAACGTCTACCAGTAATTGGATTTATTAGTCCAGATGCTTTTTTTGAAGATGTTTCGCCTTTGCTTTCATCTATAATAACTACAGATTTTCCCTTTTGAAGTAATTTATACGCTAAAATACTTCCTGCTAAACCTTGCCCTACTATTATATAATCTAGTTTTTTATCCATTTTTTTATTTATTGAAAAGAGTATCAAGACATTTAAACAGCCCAAATTATTATTGATTGTGCTTAACTGGAAGAAAATATTAATTGAATAAACTACTTCATCAATTTTAGTTCTTCTTTTAATTTTTTAGTGAGCTTAGATACGACCAAATTGTAGGAATGATCTGTTAATTCTAGTAGTAATTCTTGTGAAATTTCGTTGTGTTCAAAACTTACGGTATTCCAATGTTTTTTACTCATATGGTAACCCGCACTTATACTTTCATATTCTTCTCTTAGTGTTATAGCTTTTTCTGGGTCGCATTTTAAATTTACACTAAACCAAGTACTTTTCAATGATGTTAATGCAAACATTTTGCCCATTACTTTAAATACTAAAGTGCTTTCATCAAAAGGGAAACCTTCTGTAACTCCAGGTTTATTGATGCAATATGTTCTAAATAGTTCTATATTCATTTTAAACTATTAATAATAGGTATATGTACACAAGCTAGTTTGGTTGTTTTGTGTTAATTGAATATCTATAGACAACCTGCCAGAGCCTCCAAAATCTTGATAATAACCTTCGCCAGCTATTGTAGAAGCACCAAGGTTTTGATTTGGAAATTGTACATAATTGCCTTGTCCGTTTTGGTCTGTGGCTATATATGCATAAGCCGTTTGACCCAAGCCTAAGAAATTAAAAAACAATAATTCATTTACTTGGCTTGTACCTTTTGCTATTGTTCCAAAA
Organism: uncultured Bacteroidota bacterium; assembly: GCA_937139485.1. Classification (GTDB taxonomy): domain Bacteria; phylum Bacteroidota; class Bacteroidia; order Chitinophagales; family UBA8649; genus CAKZQD01. The sequence goes on from CAKZQD010000212.1 coordinate 13,726, forward strand.
CTTACAAAGTTTCCATTTCCTTGCTGGCAACTTTGTGAGATGTTAAAATTTCCTACATATTTATCTGAAGCCAAATCTTCACAGTTTGTACCTTCGTAGCCGTTTAAACAAGCACAAATACCTCTATTGCACACTTGATTTTGCCCACATATAATTTCTTCACAGCTTTTTGTATCACAGGCATTTAAGCTTAAAAAAACAATAAATATTGCTATAATTTTTTTCATAACTATTATTTAGATTTTAAAGATAATACTATTTAATGTATTGAATAAAGAAAAAATAATGCTTAACAATTGTTTGCAGAAAGCAGTTTTAAGGATTAAAATGTAGACTATAAAAAAACCTGGTAACAAATTCATGTTACCAGGTTTTATATTTTTATTCTTTGAGTGTTATTACTTTACTATTTCTACAACTACTCTTCTGTTTCCTTTATCTGTAGCAGCTTCTAGGCTATATTCTCCATAGCCGTATAGTTCTGCTTTGTCGCCATTCATACCGTTATTGCTTAAATACATCCAAACCGTAGTAGCTCTTTTTAAAGACAATTCTACATTAGAAGAGCTGTCGCCTTGCTTATCTGTATATCCTTTTATTAATAATTTATAAGAAGGGTTTGCTTTTAAAGTAGCTAAAATTTTTGTTAGTTTAGCTTTTTCAGTATTTGGTACTACATCGCTAGCAGATCCAAAATATACAATAACTTTTTCTACCATATTAGCATTTGAAATACTTGTGCTATTTGTAGTATTTGTCACAGTAGAAGAACTATTCGTATTTGATGTAGACGAACCAACTATTGCAGTATTTGTATTTACAGGTGGAGTTACAACAGGCTTTGTATTTGTATTTACATTGGTATTTGTATTTAGGTTTGTTTCGTTGTTTGTATTAAAATTAGAATTTGTGTTAGAAACTGGAGTTGCAGGGCAACCACTATTACTTGCTACGCCTGCTTCTTCAGGGCATTTGTCGTATTTATCTACTATGCCATCGCCATCAGTATCTGGGCAGCCTGCATATCTTTTTTCACCTTTTACTGTAGGGCAAGAATCTTTATCGTCTGGTATTCCATCTTCATCAGAATCTTTTGCTGGGCAACCTTTATTTATTAAAGATCCAGCAACATTAGGACAGTCATCTCTAGAGTCTCCAAGACCATCGCCATCAGTATCTGGGCAGCCAAACATGGCTTCGCTACCTGCAGCAAAAGGGCATTCGTCTATTAAATCTGTAACGCCATCTTCGTCAGAATCTATTACTTGATCTTCTATATCTGTAGCTGTTGAGCCTTTTGGTTTTCCTCCTAAATTAAGTACTACGCCAACAGAGTGCTGTGTGTAGTCAAAAGAATTATCTAAGTTTAATTTATAAGAAGATTGTAAATTAAAAGATAACCAGTTAAGTGCTCTAACAGTAAGACCAGCACCAAAAGGAATGTATGTGTTTACGTCAGAACCTTTTGCTTTGCCATAATCTATAATACTATTTAGCCCTAAACCAGTAAAAATATAAGGAGCTACTATTGCTTCTTCTTTTAAAATATAACCGTTGTTTAGCTTGTATTCTACATTTACACCAAAATCATAAATGTGTCTGTTTTCGTATTTGCCTTCAACTACATTTGGATAGGCTGTTACAGAAGGAAACCAAACTTTACCAAAAGTAAAATCTGCTTTTAAATTAAAAGAAGGATCTAAGTATCTTCCTACAAAATATCTTTGATTGGCTCTATATTGTTTTAGATTGAAATATTGTTTGGTCTGCGGACCAGAAAAATCAATAACACTTACACTAGCACCAAAAGCCCATCTTCCAGATTCGTTTTGTGCTTGTGTAGTAGTTATACCTAAAAATAACAAGGCGATGATTACTATTTTTTTCATAATGCGTTATGTTTTTAATTGAAATGTAAAATTATTTAATTAATTCGGTCTATACTATTTCTTTTTCAGTTTTTTATTTTCTAGATGTCTTTTGGCATCTCTTTTTGTTTTTTTTGCAATATTTTTTTCAAAAGCTTTAGTTAAATCTACGCCTGTTTGGTTTGCTAAGCAAATCAAAACAAAAAGTACATCTGCCATTTCATCGGCTAAATCATGTTTTTCGTCAGATTTTTTGAAAGATTGTTCTCCATATTTTCTGGAAATAATTCTAGCCAGTTCGCCTACTTCTTCTGTAAGCATTGCAAGGTTTGTAAGTTCATTAAAATAACGAACACCAATAGTATTTATCCAGTCGTCTACAATTTTCTGAGCCTTTTCTATTTCCATTACAAGAATTTTTCTAAGTCTTTATTCTTTAATTCAACAGTTATTTTTTTGATTTCTTGTTCTCTTTCTCTTGTTGTTATAAGTAGCACATCTTGGGTGTCTACTATGCATAAATTTCTTACACCATTTACTACTACCATTTTACGTTCTTGACCCATTATCATATTATCAAACGAGTCAAATACCTGTGCATTTCCATTTACTGCATTACCTAAATAATCTTTTTCGTAGGCTTGGTAAAGCGAGTTCCAAGTACCAATATCTGACCAACCAATATTTGCTGGTATTACATATCTATTTGTAGCTTTTTCTAATACACCATAATCTATAGAAATACTGGTGCAGGCTCCATAGGCCTTAGTTACGGCTGTTTGTTCTTCATTGGTATAAAAAGCATTGTCACATTCGCTCATGTTTTCATAAATTTCTGGAACATGTTTTTTTAGTGCATTTAATATTGCTTCAGATTTCCAAATAAAAGTACCAGAGTTCCATAAAAAATCGCCGCTATTTAAAAATTGTTTGGCAAGTTCTTCGTTTGGTTTTTCTGTAAATGCTTTTACTTTAAATACGCCTTCGGTTTCGGTATCTTCATCATATTGAATATATCCATAGCCTGTATTTGGGTTGGTAGGCGTTATTCCTAGTGTTAATAAAATATCTTTATCTTCTACAAATGCTATTGCATTGTTTACCGTTTTTACAAATGCTATTTCTTTTAAAATAATATGATCTGAAGGTGAAACAATTATAGTTGCATTAGGATTTTTTTGATGTATTTTTTTAGAAACATAAGCTATGCAAGGAGCCGTATCTCTTTTAAAGGGTTCTTTTAAAATTTGGTCTTCGCCAATACCTTCAATTTGTTTTTTTACCATATCTACATAAGAAATATTGGTAACGATAAAAATATTTTCTTTTGGGCAAATATTTAAAAACCGCTCATAAGTTTGTTGTAAAAGCGAATTGCCAACATTTAAAGCATCTAAAAATTGTTTAGGTTTATTTATTCTACTGTAAGGCCAAAATCTACTGCCTATTCCGCCAGCCATTATAGCTACATAAACGTCTTTATTATTGTTTTTCATTGGTACAAATGTACGAAAACACACTTGTTTTTTAAGCTTTAATTTGTTTTATGATTTCAACTTTTTTTTTAAAAACTAATTCAAAAAAATGTTTTTTTATTTCCAAACCAAATAATTATCTTTATCTTTAGAATATTATTTGAATAAAAAAGCAATAAAAGCTTGTTGTACTTTTGTTTGAATACTAAACCCTATATAAATAATTAGAATGATAGTAAAAGAAAATACTTCAATTAAAGATTCATTAAAAAAATATTTTGGTTTTGATGGTTTTAAAGGAAGACAAGAAGAAATTATTAATTCATTAATTTCTGGAAGAGATACTATAGTTATCATGCCTACAGGTGGAGGAAAATCGCTTTGCTATCAGCTTCCGGCTTTGGCTTCTGAAGGTATAGCAATAGTTATATCGCCGCTTATAGCACTTATGAAAAACCAAGTAGACTTGCTAAGAGGCTATGCAAGTGATGATAATATAGCACACTTTTATAATTCTTCTTTGACCAAAACCGAAAAAAATACAGTACTTGGAGATGTTACAAATGGTAAAACTAAAATACTTTATATAGCACCAGAAACACTTACAAAAGAAGATACTATAAATTTTTTTAAAACAGTACAAGTATCTTTTGTAGCCGTAGATGAAGCACATTGTATTTCTGAATGGGGACATGATTTTAGACCAGAATATAGAAATATACGAAAAATGATAGATGCTATTGGTTCAGATATTCCACTAATAGCGCTTACAGCAACGGCAACACCAAAAGTACAAGCAGATTTATTAAAATCTTTGAAGATGGTAAACCCAGCTATTTTTATAGATTCTTTTAACAGAGCCAATTTATATTACGAAATAAGACCCAAGAAAAATGATGATTCGGCAATGAAAAACATTATCGGATTTATTAGAAAACGTGAAGGAAAGTCGGGAATTATATATGCCATAAATAGAAAAACAACAGAAAAAATAGCCGAAACCCTTCAGCTTAATGGTATTAATGCTTTGCCGTATCACGCAGGTTTAGATGGTAAAACAAGATCGAGAACGCAAGACGATTTTTTAATGGAACGTGTAGATATTGTTGTAGCAACCATTGCCTTTGGTATGGGAATAGACAAGCCAGATATTAGGTATGTAATACACTACGATTTACCAAAAAGTTTAGAAAACTACTATCAAGAAACAGGTAGAGGCGGTAGAGATGGTTTGGGTGGTGAATGTGTGTGCTACTATAACTATAAAGACGTAAATAAATTAGAACATCTTTTGAAAGATAAGATGGTTTCTGAAAGGCAAAGAGGAATGCAACTAATAGACGAAACAGTTGCTTTTATAGAATCTTCTATATGTAGACGTAAATTTATTTTGCATTATTTTGGAGAAAATTACCAAAAAGAAAATTGTAAGCTTTGTGATAATTGTCAAAATCCTAAAGAAAAAATAGACGCTACAGATGATTTAAAAATTTTGCTAGAAACGGTAAACGAAACACACGAAAAATTTGACATTACTTATATATCTAAGCTTTTAGCAGGAACAAAATCTAACGAAATTGTAGAATACAACCACAACCTACTAGCACAGTATGGTGCTTTTATAGAAAAAGACAAGCAGTATATTCAAGGTTTAATTCGCCAAGCAATAATAGCTGGCTATTTGTGGAAAGATATAGAGCAGTATGGTGTATTAAAGTTTTCTGAGTTAGGAAAAACATTTTTAAAAAATCCTTCTTCTTTTGAATTTACCAAAAATCATGATTATAAAGAAGAAGCAACAGCCATTGTTTCAGGAAAAAGCGGAGCAGTTTTAGATGAAAAATTATTTAAACAACTACTTGATTTAAGAAAAGAAATTGGTACATCTTTAGGCTTGGCACCTTACATTATATTTCAAGAAAATTCATTGGAAGATATGGCTTCTATGTACCCAATATCTTTAGAAGATTTGGAAAAAGTACAAGGCGTAAGTAAAGGAAAAGCACAAAAATATGGTAAAGAATTTGTTGAACTTATAAAAAATTACGTAGAAGAAAACGATATAGAACGTATTGAAGACTTTGTGGTAAGAACTTCAAAGAAAAATGCAAGCGACAAGATTAGAATTATTCAGTATATCGACAAAAAAATGTCAATAGAAGATATAGCTAGAAACTCTTCAAAAAACGTACAAGAAACACTAGACGAAATTGAAGGTATTGTAAATTCTGGAACAAAACTAGATATTTCTTACGCAGTAGAAGATGCCCTAGATGAAGAAATTATTGAAGACTTAATGGAATATTTCAAAGAAGCAGAAACAGACTCTTTAGATGATGCATATACAGAATTTGAAGATGATGATCTGGAATATGAGCATCTACAAATGGTACGTATAAAGTTTATGAATGAAATTGCTAATTAAATTACCGTTTTTGGTTTATTTAGGATTTATTCAGCTTTATATAAATATTTCTTATGTCAGAAATTAAGGAAAACTACAAAATTGTATTGCCTCAGTTTGAAGGCCCGTTTGATTTACTGCTATTTTTTATAGAGCGTGACGAATTAAATATTTACGACATTCCTATTTTTGAAATCACAAAAGATTTTTTGGATTATATACATCAGTTAGAAACTTTAAATATTGAAGTTGCTAGTGATTTTATTCTAGTAGCAGCAACATTAATGCGAATAAAATCTAAAATGCTGATACCAAGAAAACAACTAGACGATGAAGGAAATGAAATAGACCCAAGAGAAGAATTAGTACAAAGACTTATAGAATATAAGCAATATAAAGAAGTGGTAGAACAATTAAAAGATTTAGAAACTACACGTCTGCTACAAAAGAAAAGAGGCAATATAGAAAAAGAAGTAAAGCATATTGCAGAAATGTATTCTACCGAAAACGAATTGCATTCTTTAGATTTGTATAAGTTGATGAAAGCATTTCAAAAAGTGATAGAAAAAATGGAATACCGAGAAAATAAGGTAATTCACACCGTTGTAAAGTATCGCTATACTATTAAAAATCAAAAGGGTTTTGTTCTTCAAAATATTAAAGGAAAAACCAAATTTGAAGAAATATTTTTAAAACTAGAAAACAGAATCCATGCAGTTTTTACTTTTTTAGCCATGCTAGAATTAATACAAGAAAGCTTGCTGAAAATTAATATCGGTGAAGGAAAAAATAATTTTTGGGTAAGTTTGGATTAATACTTTTTAAAATAAAAATAGCTTGGGTATGAACCAAGCTATTTTTTTATTTAATATATATTAAGTTGAGCTTAAAATTATGTTTAAAAAATCATACAAGCACCAACGGTAATATTTGTAGCCTCATCTATCATAATAAAACTTCCTGTTAATCTATTCTTTCTGTAAGTGTCAAAAAACAATGGTTTAGTAGTTCTTAATTTTATTTTACCAATATCATTTAAGCCAATTTCTACATTTTCTGTAATTCTACTTAAATTATTAATATCCATTTTATAAGATATTCCTTTTACAATACACTTTACGTCTTTGGTAGTATGTTTTAGGGCATATTTTCCATTCAATTTTAGTGGTGTATCGTCCATCCAGGCTACAAAGCATTCTATATCTTGGCTTTTTTCAGGAATATTATTTGCACGCACTATCATATCGCCTCTGCTTATGTCTATTTCATCTTCTAGCGTAAGTGTTACACTCATTGGTGGAAAAGCTTCTACAATTTCTTCGCCATAAAGTTCTACAGACTTTATTTTAGTGGTAAAACCACTCGGCAAAGCCATTACTTCTTGTCCTTTTCTAAAAATTCCACCTGCTACACGGCCAGCATAACCTCTAAAGTCGTGATATTTGTCGCTATGAGGTCTTATTATTGTTTGTACTGGAAAACGCCCATCTCTTAAATTATTGTCATTTCCAATGTGTACATTTTCTAAATGATATAAAAGCGTAGAACCTTCATACCAGTCCATTTTTTCAGATTTTTCAACTACATTGTCTCCTAGTAATGCAGAAATAGGAATAAAATTTACATCTTTTACACTCAATTTTGCAGAAAAAGATTTGTAAGCAGTTTTAATGTCTTCATAAACCTTTTCGTCATAATTTACCAAATCCATTTTATTTACACAAATAACAACGTGTGGTATTCCTAGTAAAGAAGCTATTAAAGAGTGTCTTTTAGTTTGCTCTATAACTCCTTTTCTTGCATCAATAAGAATTATAGCCAAGTTTGCCGTAGATGCACCTGTAACCATATTTCTAGTATATTGAATATGTCCTGGTGTATCTGCAATAATAAATTTACGTTTTGGAGTAGAAAAGTATCTGTAAGCAACATCTATAGTAATTCCTTGCTCTCTTTCAGATTTTAAACCATCGGTAAGTAAAGCTAAATTTACGTTTTCGTCTCCTCTTTTTTCACTAGAAGACTTTACGGCTTCCATTTGGTCTTCAAAAATAGATTTACTATCATAAAGTAATCTACCTATTAATGTGCTTTTTCCATCGTCTACACTACCTGCAGTAGTAAAACGAAGTAATTCCATATTTAAATAACTTTTTGAGTCAAATGTTTCCATGTTTTAGTCTTTGGTCTATAGTCTTTGGTCTATAGACGGTTTGTGTTTTTATTTTTCTAAAGTCAATGATTGGATGTAGTTTTTCTAAAGATTAGC
>CAKZQD010000213.1 GCA_937139485.1 uncultured Bacteroidota bacterium
AAGCATCTGCAGGTGGTGGTGGAAAAGGTATGCGAATAGTAGAAAAAGCAGAAGATTTTGAAGAACAAATGGACAGAGCCGTTTCTGAAGCAATATCTTCTTTTGGTGATGGAGCAGTTTTTATAGAGAAATATGTAAAAGGTCCAAGACATATAGAAATACAATTATTGGCAGATGATTATGGAAACGTAGTTTACCTTTTCGATAGAGAATGTTCTATTCAAAGAAGACACCAAAAAGTTATAGAAGAAGCACCTTCGTGTGTTTTAACGCCTGAGCTAAGAAAAAAAATGGGCGAAGATGCTATAAATGTAGCTAAAGCTTGTAATTATTCTGGCGCAGGAACTGTAGAGTTTTTGCTTGATGCAGACATGAATTACTACTTTTTGGAAATGAATACAAGACTGCAAGTAGAACATACGGTTTCTGAAATGATAACAGGAATTGATTTGGTAAAAGAGCAAATAAAAGTAGCTAGAGGAGAAAAACTATCTTTTACCCAAGAAGATTTAAAAATAAATGGTCACTCAATAGAATTGAGAATTTATGCCGAAGATCCTTGCAATAATTTTTTACCAGATATAGGAAAATTAGAAAGATATAAAAAACCAGAAGGACTTGGTATAAGAATAGATGACGGTTTTGAAGAAGGAATGGAAATTCCTATTTACTACGATCCTATGATTTCAAAACTAATAACACACGGAAAAGATAGAGCCGAAGCCATAGAAAGAATGAAACGTGCTATTGCAGATTATGAAATAAAAGGAATAAAAAACACACTAAATTTTGGAATGTTTGTAATGAATCACGAAGCTTTTGTAAGTGGAAATTTTGACACACATTTTGTTCCAAATCATTTTAAACCAGAATATTTAATAAAGCACGAAGAAGACGAAATGGAAATAGCTGCACTTTTAGCAAGCTATATTTATGAAAACGATAATACTACAAAAACGCCAAGCAAAACTTCTAAAGAAAAAACATCTAACTGGAAGAAAAACAGAGTAAACTTGTAAGCAGATGAGCTTATTTCATTTTAAACAATTTACTATTCAACAAGAAAAAACAGCAATGAAAGTTGGTACAGACGGTGTACTACTTGGTGCTTGGGTAAAATGCAATACTGCAAAAAAAATTCTTGATATTGGTGCTGGAACAGGTTTAATAAGTTTAATGCTTGCACAGCAAAATCCTAAAGCAAAAATTACTGCCATAGAATTAGAAACTATTGCAAGTTTGGAATGCAAATCAAACTTTACCGCTTCTAAATGGAAAGAAAATTTAGAACTTATTCAAGGAGATATTAAAGACTTTAATTCTCTTGATGTCTTTGATTTTATAGTTTCTAATCCTCCTTTTTTTAATGCTAGTTTTAAAAATGAAAATAAAAACAAAACTATAGCCAGACATACAGAATCTCTAAGCTTTGAAGTATTATTAAAGAAAACTTCTGAACTATTAACAAAAAATGGAAGTGCAAATTTTGTTATTCCGTTTTCAGAAAAAAAGCATTTTATTGCATTAGCAAAATCTGAAAATTTGTTTCCAAAAAGAATTACTTATGTAAAAGGAAACGAAACTGCTCCGGTAAAAAGAATTTTACTAGAATTTACTAAAACTAAACAACATTTACAGGAAAACACACTAGTAATTGAAATTTCAAGGCATAATTACACAAAAGAATATATAGATTTAACAAAAGAATTCTATTTGAATATGTAAATTTACTTTTAATGGAAAAGATTTTTGTAATTGGAGATGTACACGGCTGTTTTAACACACTAAAAAAAATGCTAGAACACTGGAAAGAAGATGAAGAACAACTCATTTTTGTTGGTGACTTAATAGATAGAGGAAATTTTTCGCCAGAAACAGTACAACTCGTAAAACAATTGGTAAAAGAAAAAGATGCCATTTGTATTATGGGAAATCATGAATACGCTTGTATAAGGGCAATACTAGAAAATAAAGAAAAAAGCTGGTTTAAAAATATGGGCGATGAAACCATAGCGCAGTATAAAAAGAAAGGTCTAAAAATAAAAAATGATGCAAAATGGTTTCAAGAACTTCCTTTGATATGGCAAAATGAAAATTTTATTATTAGTCATGCTGGTATTTCAAAATTTACACAAAATCCTTTAAACAAAAATGATGTTGAAAGTGTACTCTGGACCAGAAATGAATTGAAGAATATTCCCGGAAAAATACAAATTCACGGACATACACCACATTACGAAAACCCAGTTTACAAAGCTAAATCAAACTCTTGGAATATAGATTCGGCAGCTGTTTATGACTATTTTCTTACAGGAATGAAGTTTAATATAGATGGTACTTTTTTAGAAAAATTTAAAATTCTTACGGTAAAAGAAGATATTCCTAGAAAATTTAAACTTTCTGAATAAAACGAAGCAATCATGAAGTTCAAAATTGGAGAATTTAATATTGTATGCTTAAATTTAGAAGCGTCTATTTTATTCTATAAAGATATAATGAAATTTGAGCTTACAGAAAAAGCTGAAACTTATGCTCATTTCAAATGCGAAAATATTACAATTACTTTACTAGCATTTGCAAAAGCAAAAACCGAAGTAATAAAATATGGAGAAAAAACTAGTTTTTCATTAGATATAAAAGTAAACAACTTAGAAAATGCAAAAATTTACTTTAAAGAAAAAGGAGTAAAATTTGCAAAATCTCTTGATAAAACAGAAGGATATTTTACTATTTATGACCCTAATAATTTAATTTGGGAAATTGTTGAAGTATAATTTGTAAAATTTATAGCCCAATTGAAGTAAAGAGCAGAAAAAACTATATTTTTGCAAAAAATTAATCATAAAATGAAATCTGTAAAAGCAAATAAACAACTAGAAAATTTAATTTCTAAAATAAATAAAGAATTTAATGTAGAAGAAATCATTAAAGAACTCAAAGAAATTAGAGAAGTTGCTTTAGAAGAAAATGATCCTTTATTGGTTCGAGTTTTTAGACAAACTTATGAATACTTAGCAGAAAATGAAGCTTTTGACATTACAATGGAAAAAGAATTCTTTGAAGATGAAGAAGGCGAAGAAGAAGAAAGATTAATGGAGCCCGGAACCAACGAAGAAAACTTAACTTACTTATTGAATTTAATTATTAAATCTGAAAATAAATTTAATAGAGAAGAAATTAAAGAAATGAGAACTTGGTTTAAAGAAAACGCTTAGTTTATAATCTAAAAAATATTAAATCCCAATATCGTTTATTCGTTGTTGGGATTTTTTTTTGCTAAAAATTTTGCTTTTTTTTCATCTCTGTTTGTAAATAAAAGGTTCATAACAATACCAACTACTACAAGCATCATTCCTACATAAGTGTAAATATTGTAAGTTTCTTCAAAAAATAAATAACTATAAATAATGGCATAAACTATGGTTAAATACCTCACGATAGATACTTTGGCAATTTTTTCCATTTGCAAGGCTTTTGTCATATTTATTTGAGCAAACTGTGTGCAAATACCAATTACAAAAAGAATAAACCATTGGTTTAAAGTAGGCATTACAAAATTGAAAGCTGTAGCTACACCAGTTATTGGAACGGCTACCAAAGGAAAATAAAAAACTACTACCATTGGATGATCAGTATCCTTTACTTTTCTTATCATATTGTATGCTAAAGCACTAATTATAGAACCTGCTAAAGCTATAAGTAGTAATTTGACCGAAATTCTAGGATCGAAACCCTTTATAAATATAACTCCAATAAATGAAACCAAAAAAAACAGCAACTGAATAGGTTTTATTTTTTCTTTTAAAATAAAAATTGCTGCTAGAGTTGTAAAAATAGGTGACAATTGCATAATAGTTACTGCGCTTGCAAAAGGCATATTTTGTAATGAATAAAAATAACACGACAATGCAATAACACCAAAAAAACCTCTTAGGAAAAGGACTTTTCTATTGTTGCCAAGAGGGTTTATTTTATTTCTTTTTAAATACCAAAGTGTAATACAAAACATAAGCAATGCTCTAAAAAATACAATTTGTAGCGTAGGCATATTGGGAAGAAATTTTACACCCAAATTCATAAACGAAAAGAATAAACCTGCTAAAAACATGTGTTTTAATCCTTTTGAAAACATATTTTATTAATTTTACGCAAAGATGGTTTTAATTATATTAAACACTTAAAAAATAACAGCTTGTCTTTAAAAAATTTTCATTTAAGAGTAAATAGCGACCTTGAACTAAAAGTTCCAAGCAATAAAGACGCTGAAGCAATAATTTATTGTGTAAATGTTTCGAGAGCAAGACTTGAAAAATACATGATTTGGGCAGACAAAACCAAGACGAAAGAAGATGCACTTAAATTTATAAATTCAAATGAATACCAAAGTGTTTTCGATAAAGATTTTCCACTATGTATATGGTATAAAAACAATATAGTAGGAATAGCAGGCTTTAATAATGGAGACAAAATCAATAAAAGTTTAGATTTAGGCTATTGGATTTCTAATGAATATACAGGAATTGGAATTGTAACGAAAGTGTGTAAAGCATTAATAAATTTTGCATTTTCAATGACCGATGTACAAGCCATCTATATAAAATGCGAAGTAACCAACACCAAAAGCATGGCTATAGCTCAAAAATTAGATTTTGAATTTGTTAGCCAAGAAAAAGGTGGTTGCTATGTAAAAGATGGTGATGCAGAGACGGTTACTTATGTTTTGAGGAAGGATTGATTATTTTTATTTATATTTGATACACATAGTGAAATACTAATGTAACGTCTGAATAATTGGACATTACATTTAGCCAAACGTTAGCAATAATAGCATATGAAAAATATTATTTTTATCTTCTTAGTTAGTATCATTCTATTTTCTTCTTGTAACTCAGAAGGATATGATGAAGCTGCAAATGAAATTGCAACAAATTATGGAGGTGAATTCTATTATGGTAATGGAACGGGAGCAGGCTTAACAAAAGGTGGTTATAAGTATTTAAGTTTAGAGTTAAAAGGAGGTTTAGCATTGCAATACGGAATAAATCCTCAATTAATTTTAGGACATATGGCTTATGCTTTTTCTTTTTACACTCCAGATGATATTTCAGAAATACAATGCGAATTAACACTAAATACAGTTGACAATAAAACAATTAATCTAAATGAAACTTATAAATCAGTTGAGTTAAAAATGATTCAAGAAAAATCTAAAACAATTGAAAAGTGCATTGAATATATTAAAAATATTCAAGAGGAATCTACATTGGCTCATTATGACAAAGAGGTTTATAATAAAGTATTGATTAATTTAATTTCAAATGCTATAAAATATTCTGATAATGGCGGAAAAGTTGAAGTGAATTTTAAACTTGAAAAAGATGAAGCTATACTACAAATTTCGGACGAAGGAAAAGGAATAAGAAAAGAAGACCAGCAGTATATTTTTGATAAATTTTATAGAGTTGATCAAAACAATGAGAATGTTCCTGGTTCGGGAATTGGACTTTCGATTGTGAAAGAA
>CAKZQD010000214.1 GCA_937139485.1 uncultured Bacteroidota bacterium
CACTCTTTGAATACATCGAAGTTGATTATAATCGAACAAGAAGGCACAGTGCTCTTGGGTATGTAAGCCCAGTTAACTTTGAAAAACAATATGTCGCTTAATGCGGTGTCCAGTCTTACTGGTACAGATCAGTTACGCATTGAACGGAACTTGATGACTTCAAACTCTTGATTGTATTGACCAGTACGTCGTTGTTTAAAAAATACAGGGCCTGGTGACTCAAGTTTGATTAACGCGGCAGTTAAAAGCCCGATAGGGATGGCAATCAAACCGATCATGAAGACGAACAGTAGGTCTATAAAGCGTTTCTCATTAACATTTCTTTTGTTTGACAGAATTGAAAAGGCTTTTTGGTGTAGAAAGTACCCGCTGTGGAGCAGTTCCGTTTCAGTATAACCAAGCGTTCTATCAAAGTAGCTGACTAATGGTTCAACCCATGCGCCAAGTTCTGTTGCACCAATTAAAAATGTACGGTGCTCTTCAGTAAGCTCTACACTTTTAAAGTGACATAAAGTTTCACCTTTAAAGTCCCTGATTGTGTAGTTATTGATATCGTAGTTTAGGTCATGTCTAGATAAAACAGAGTTTAATGTTTCAATACATTGCTCAGGACAGTAGATATGTATGATTTTCGACGTGGGCTTATCGATTGGAACTATACTATTTTCCTCTGTACTAACACTTTGAGTCTCAGTATCTAGAGCTTGTCTGTTTAACACTGTTGTTTTCATGATCTAGCCATTTATAAATGAGTTAAATAAAAATAATGTATCACAGCACAATTTAAAAGTGGCATCAACACTTGAAAAATTAGCAGTAATCGTGAACTAATGAAAAAGATAATATACATAAGCATAACAAATGCAGACAAGAAATATAACCAATTCAACATATTGTTGCTAGAAAAATAAGAAAAACTATCATATTTAAGTTTTCTATACTTATTTATCATATAAAGTGTAGCGCTACTATAATAAAAAACTGAAGCTATAAATATGAGTCCATAAATAATTCTGGCAATAGAATAACCATCTTTTTTAAAGATAAGGTAACCACTTTCAAAATACAATTTGTCTTGAAAAAACAAGAAATACAAAAGTGTTAAGGCTATAAATGGAATAAAGTGTAAATATTCTTTCCAATTTAAAGATCTATAATTGAAAATAAGCGACTTAGTGTACAAAAATAAAAACGGCCCAAATGTAAGCGGTACAATACTTACAGAAAATTGAGCATCGAAAAATTCTCCGTGTTCTATTTCCATTATAAGCACCAACATTCTAAAACCTATTGCCAACAGCCAAGATGTTAAAATCCAGTCTGCGGCAAGTTTATGTCTTTTTGTTAAAAAAACAAATGCCACAAATATAGATTGTGCCAAACCAATGTAGTAAATAGATTCTTCCATTATTTATTGGTTCTTGTCCAAGTTTTTGTTCTACCTAAAAACCAGAGTATTCCATAATAACCTGTCAACTCCATTTCGTTTTTATTGGTTAAATGAATCTTGCCTGTGTAAGTATTGCCTGTTTTAAAATTATAAATTTGACCTTCTTTCCAAACTTCTCTTTCAGAAAAATAGGCAAAACTTAATAAATAATTAATTCCTACTACATTTCTTTGTTTTAAGCTGGCGTTAGGATTTTTTATATCTAAAACTTTTTCTCCTTTACTTTCATCTGTATCTTGTAACCAAGTAATTTTACCATAATACAAATCGTTGTCCTTGTAAATATTTATTATTTTATTTTCTTTGTCATTTATCCAATTTCCCAATATATCATCACCATTTTGTGAAAATACTTGTAAACTAAACAGTAAAAAAAATAAAAAAATTAAGGATTTGAAGTGCATAAAAACTGTTTTTTATATAAAGCAAATATATGCTTTTACATAAAAAATACTTAGTACAAATGCTTAGAATAAGTACAACTATCGAAATATAGACTAATATGCAACTGCTCCAATATCGAAACTAAGCCTTGGAGAAAAGTAAATATCTTCTGTAATACCGTTATCGACACCTGCATTTATACACGGAGAATTATCTTTTAAATTAAAGTTAGCATCATTTGCATCTTCAAAAAGTGGGTCTTGATTAAACAAACAATTTGTAAATCCTCCTTGTGATTCTAGTTCTGTTTTAAGTAAACAATTAGTAAAATTGTAATTAAAATCTACCAAATCGTCTTCAGAAAAAATTAATTGCTCTGAAGCATTTCCATGTATTAAAACATTGGTAAAATCGGCACTTTCTAAAGGGTGAACTCCAGTTCCTTGACTAGTTTGTACAAAATTAGATAGTATTAAACCTTCGCTATCATCTGAACCTGATACTCCATTGTTATAAATGGTACAATTATCAAATTTTGCTTTTCCTCCTAGTGCTATAGCTACAGTATTTGCTCCAGAATAATAAAAAATAGAGTTTGTTACGGTTAAATCTGCATTTAATGCAATTAGTGCATTTAGTGCGCTATTTTTTATTTGTACTTTATCTAAAATTACTTCTGGTCTTGCTGCATCTACAAGCATATCATTTATATCTTCAGAAAAACGCCTAATCTGCAAACCCCAAATAGCCTGATTTATACAAACATTGTAAAAAGTAGCTTTACTCCCACTAAACAATGTAATTCCTTGCCAAAGTCCCGGGTTTTCTTCAAAATTTATTTCATTTTGTAATGTTTCTATTCTTGCGCTTCTAAAAACTACAGAATCTTGATTTCCAAGAGCGCCTACATGCAATTCTCCATCTACAAAAATACCTGTTCCCTGTGCAGAATATATCTCACAACCTGGTTCTATATTTAATACAGATGAAGAGTCTACACCTACACCAGGAAAAGTATCGTCTCTTAATATAACGTGAGGTTTATCTGCTAGCCAAGTAATATTTTTTCCTATATAAACTTCTCCTCTATGAAAATAAGCATCTCTGCCCCAAGCTTCAAGGTAGCTGCTTTGTATTACATCATTAAAACTATATCTTATTTCGTCTAAAATCACAAACGGATTTGTAAGATTCATAGGATCTATGG
The DNA here is from genome assembly GCA_937139485.1 of uncultured Bacteroidota bacterium. Classification (GTDB taxonomy): domain Bacteria; phylum Bacteroidota; class Bacteroidia; order Chitinophagales; family UBA8649; genus CAKZQD01. Next base: position 3,042 of record CAKZQD010000214.1, read on the forward strand.
TTGCCTCTGCAAATACATATATAAAATCTTTTGGTGGTATAGTTATATTTTCAAACTTAGTTCCCGAAACGCCATCTACATTTATTCTAAAAGTATTTAAGCCATTCAAATTCATTAATTCTATTTTCTTTAAAAGAATAGCATTTTGACTTGGGTTTTCTATTTTAAAAAAACGAGTTACAGTTCCAATTTGTGTAAACACGGTGTCAAATTGTAAAGTATCTGAAGAAAATGATAATATTTTTTCGTTTCCTTTATACAACAGCTCTTTCCTACACGAACTTAAACTTATTCCTAAAATTATTATACAAATAATGAAAGGTAAATATTTGAAATTGGTTTTTGACATAGATATTCAGCAAAGTTAATTAAGTATATAGTGTTTTAAACTATTTTTAGTGGGAATTATTGTACTAATAAGTTGTTTTGTAATGAAATGTGATTAGAATCATTTTTTGAGAAAGAAAAAAATAAGATATTTGGAAAAATAAAAAATATGAAAAACGCAATAATAGAATTGGCTTACGACAAAATAAAAACCAATAAATTCTACAAAAACAGTGATTTAGAATGTATCGTAATTAGTATTGAAAAAGGTGAAAAATTAAAAAAACACACATCGCCAAAACCAGCTTGTATTATTGTGCTAGAAGGCGCAATAGATTTTGATATACTAGGAGAAACACATTATTTAGTAGCACATCAAACTTTTGAATTTGATAAAAATGTAGAACATGAAGTTTTGGCAAAAGAAAATGCTAAATTCGTACTAATAAGATAAAAAATGGAAGACATTAAAAATAGAGCAGATATAAAAACTATGGTTGATAGCTTTTATAATGAAGTAAGAAAAAATGAACGATTACATTTTTTATTTGACGAAACGGCAAAAGTAAACTGGCCAGAACACTTACCAAGAATGTACGATTTTTGGGAAAGCATATTGTTCGATAAAGCACTTTTTTCTGGCAATCCTATGCAAAAACACCAAAAACTACATAGTATGCAAGCATTAAAACCAGAAGATTTTGAAATATGGCTTAGCATATTTAATAAAAATTTAGATACACTTTTTGAAGGCCCAATAGTTGAAAAAGCAAGACAAAGAGCAGAGTCAATTGCAACAATTACTAAAATTAAAACAATTTACAATAAACCTTTTTAATTAAGATTTAAAATTTACTCTATTGTGTGAGCCATCACAATGCGGCATTTTTCTTGATGCGCCACACCTACATAAAGACATTCTTTTTTGCTTAACAATATTACCGTCTTCATCTTCAAAAGTAAAATCGCCATCTATTATTATTGGTCCGTTTGGTCTTGCGTAAACCTGTACTTTCTTTTCTAAGTTTTCTTCTATATTCATAGCATATAAATTTAATAAAAAGCCCTGATAATTTCTTATCAGGGCTTGGTAAAATCAGTTTTAATATCTTTTTTTAAAAATCTGTAACGTTTGTATTCTTTTTGTAAGCTTCTGCTGCTTCCCAGTCACTTTCTATTAGCAATTCAAATTTATTGAACGTAAAATCTTTCAAAGTAATGGTAACATTATTTACAATCCATTGTCTCATGATTTTATCATCTTTTTCTGTTTCATTTATATGCTCACCATATTTGTGGTTTACTATAAATTTCATTTGCTCTACATCTTCTTTTTTTCCAGTAAGGCTTACTTTAAAGAACTTGTCGTCTTTTTTTGAAAAAACATATTTTATTTCATCTAAAAGTACATTGCCTATCATAAGATTGTCTGAAGGCAAAATATAAAATGTTCCTTCTTTTGCTTTTTCAGTTTCAATAAAATTTGCTACTTCACCATTTATCATGATATTAGAAATTTCATCTCCCCATTTCAATGTTCTAAAACCTTCTATTTTGTTTTCGGCTGTTTGAGCGAAAACATTTGCACTTAAAGCAAAAATTGTAAAAATTGTAATTATGTATTTCATCTAATCTTTTTTTATGAAATTCAAAAATCTTGCTTTTTACTTTAAAACAGAATTAAGGATATTAAGATATAAACAAAAGAAAAGAAGGCATTGTCTATAATTATGTACTAATATAAAATTAGGCTATTGTTTTCTAACGGCTTTTAGTTCTCCCAAAAGTATTTTTTCAACATTTTTTGGGTTTACAATAAACAGTTTTCCATTGGTAGCATCGGCAACTTCTTGCATTTGCTTTTGAAACAAAGTGGCTTCATTAAATAAAAATATAGAAAAATAAGTGTTTTCTGGTAAATTTTTAGAAAGGTATTTTATTAATTCTTCTCGCTGTTCGTTAGAAATATCGCCATCAGTTGTAAAAATTATTCTATTGTTTCCACCTGCTATAAAATTAGTGGCAGAAGTATTAAAACTAGCTTCAAGTCCTTTTTTAATATTTGACCTTCCTTCTGTTTCAATGGCTTCTATTTTATTTCGTACGGCATCTATTTCTGTAGCATTAATACCGCTAAATATAACTTCGGCATCTGATGCATAGTTTACCATAGACAATTTATCTTCTACACGCATAAATTGCATAATTTTAAAAAGCGATTTTTTGAGGATTGGCAATCTGTCTTTTCTATTCATAGATATAGAAAAATCTAATAAAAAAATAATATTATTACTTGCCACATCTTTAAATGAAAATGGATTTTCTGAAACTTCTATCGCTTTACTTGTAAAACAACCATTTTGCGAAACGTTTACACTATATTTTCCAGGTGTTGAAACATGGTTTGATCGGATTAACCTGCATATTAAAGAAAAATCGAATGGCAAGATCAAGATACAGCATTACATCATATCAGCAGGTCTAAAGGAAATTCTGGATGGCGTCACCATACGGCAGTATTTTAAGGAAATGTTTGCATCAGAATACTATTTTGATCAGCACGACGTAGCTAAA
>CAKZQD010000215.1 GCA_937139485.1 uncultured Bacteroidota bacterium
GAGTTGCATCACAAATATCATCATTTGCTGGAGGAAGAGCAAGAGTTGTAAAAGAAACTGGTCCAACCCAAGTACTTGTACCTGCAACACCACAGTCTGATTGTACATAGAAATCATAAGCCGTACTTTCCATAAGACCTGTAGCATTTACAGTAATTCCTGCTGATGTTCCAGATGCAGATGGACTTGCTGTCCCTTGCGCTGTTCCTGATGGTTGTATTTCCCAATTATAAGTAGCTCCAGCTGTTCCTGATGCTGACCAATTTAAGTCTGCACTTGTTGCTGCAATTCCTGATACAGACAAGTTAGACGGATCAATACAAGCTGGTGAAACATCTATTGATATATCATCTAAAGATATATACCATGGACTACCATTCATATATCCTTTGATTCCTACATAATAAGTTCCTGTACTTGCTGCTGTAAATGATCCTGATATTAATTGATATGTCGCATCTATTCCTGTTGCTGCTACTATTGCATTTGTCATTCCTGCTGCTGTACCTACTGTACCATAACTTATTGAAACATCTGCATTTGTTGTTGTTCCTCCATCTTGACGTGCATATACTTCTGCAGTATATGATGTTCCACCTACTAAATCTATTGGTATAAATATCCAATCTTCATTGCTATATCCTAAATAAGCATTAAATGAACCTGTTCTTGGTGAACGATTATAACTTGTTAATGAACTATTTGCTATCCAAGTTCCTCCTCCTGTTACAGATTCTTGACTTAAACATCCTCCAACACTAGTTTGATTTGTATATCCTGATTCAAAACCTTCTACAAATGGAATTGTATATGGGCTACATAATGTATTGAAGCTTACTGGACCTACCCATGTACTAGTTCCTGAACCTCCACAGTCAGATTGTACGAAAAAGTCATAAGCTGTATTCGCTGTTAATCCAGTTGCGTTTACTGTTATTACTCCTGCTCCAACTGATCCTGTTGCTGATGGACTTGCTGTCCCTTGCGCTGTTCCTTGTGGTTGTACTTCCCAGTTATAAGTAGCTCCTGCTGTTCCTGAAACTGTCCAGTTTAAATCTGCACTTGTTGCCATAATTCCTGTTGCATTTAACGTCGAAGGATCTATACAACTAGGTGGTGAAGTTGAAGTTAAAGTAGAAGGATTCATACAAAAGCCCCATCCATAAACAGAACTTGCATCGTAAGCAAATCTATATTGAAATCCAGATAACTGAGTAGCCGAAAAACCGCTTATGTCTAATTCTGAACTTACAGTTGTTGGGGCAGAAATAGCAGTACACCAATTTGATGTTGTAAAACTATTATCTGGAACAGCTTCCCAAGTAATCCAAGAAGATGCATCAAAATCAAAATATTCTAAGTTAAATATAGAACCAAAATTATAGTTATATTGATAAGATACTGTTAATAAAGTTTCACCTCCGGCATTGGCAGCAGTTAAATCTACAGTTGGAGACTCGGCATTCAAAATATCTGTTGATCCGCTTCCAGCATCATCATCATCATAAGAGAAATTTCCATCTGCAGAAGGGTCTGCTAAAACAGAACCAGCATTAAAGGTTCCATTTAAAGTCCAACTGGCATTAGTCCAATCTGCTGTATTGTTTATTATTTGTGCTTGAAGTTTTTGAGAACATAGTACAAATGTAAACAAAGTAAAAAATAGTAATAATTTTTTCATATGTAATTGTTTAGTTTAAAATAATTTTACCCAGTAAACATAAGTAAAAAAAAACAAACTAAAGCATAAAATGAAAAAATAAAAACACTAGTTATAAAGTAAAAAAATAATCGTACAGCATAAAAAGCTCATTTTTAACTAGTTGTAGGAAATCAATAAAATATAAACAAAAACATTATTTATTGTAAAATTGACACTTAGCTTTAAAAAAACGCTCATAAAACCAAGTTAAAAGAATCTTTTTTTTCAAAAATAGAGTAATTGATGCTCTTATTATTTTTTTGATTCTCTTACCATGATTAAATATGTAGGTAAGTGGTCTGAATAACCGCCAATGTATGTACCAAATGAATATGCTCTTTTTGGATAAGATTTATATCTTCCTTCTGTTGAAAACATATAATCTCTTTTAAAAATTTTAGCCTTGTAAAACTGAAAGCCTTCTGTATTATCATTTACCATTGCACCTGACACAATAATTTGATCAAATAAATTCCAAGCATCATTATATGCTAATGTTCCTATTCCATTTTTGTACATTGTCATCCAAGGATTGTAAAAACCTTTACTTTTCATTCCTTCCTTTGAACCTTTTGCGCCTAGTATTTTTTTGACACTATTATTTACTGGATCGTCATTTAAATCACCCATTAATACAATTTTTGCATTTGGGTTTGCTGTTTGAATTTCATCTATTTTTTTCTTAGCAACGGCTGATGCCATTTCTCTAAGTGGCGAAGATTTTGCTTCTCCTCCTCTACGTGATGGCCAGTGGTTTACAAACACGTGCATTTCTTCGCCTAAAAATGTTCCTTTTACCCAAAGTATATCTCTTGTATAGTTTGTCCTTCCATCTCTATCTGGCAATTGTACATATAAATTTTTACTATCTAATACTTTAAAGTATTTTGGGTTGTATAATAAGCCTACATCTATTCCTCTTTCATCTGGCGAATCGTAATGTACTATTTCGTAATTTCTATTTGCTATATTTTTTTCTTTTACTAAATCTACAAGTACAGATTTGTTTTCTACTTCACAAACGCCAATAAGCGCTGCTCCGTCTGGAGTAATTTCTGTTCCTAGTTGTGCTAGTATACTCGACAAATTATTTAGTTTATCGTGATATACTTTAGAGTTATACTTATAACTTCCGTTTGGTAAAAAATCTTCATCATTTTTTTCTAAATCGTTTATTGTATCAAATAAGTTTTCTAAATTATAAAAACCTATTACTGCTACTTCTACATTTTTTTGAGCATAAGTAGACATTGAAATTATTGCTAGGGCAAAAGCCAATATTATTTTGTTCATTTTAAATTCTTTTGTTAAGAAGTTTCAAAAATAGTTCCAAATTTGAAACTCTTAGCTATTTTTATGTTTAAAATATCCTCAATTTTTACATAAATAACTTTTTCGACTTTCAAAATAGAATATATTTGCATTGTGAAAAAAGCCGCAGTTGTTATATTAAATTGGAATGGAAAACATTGGTTAGAAAAATTTATTCCTAAAGTTTTAGAATTTACTTCTAATCCTAATTTTGAAATTATTGTGGCAGACAATGGTTCAACTGATGATTCTATAGCTTTTTTAAACGCAAGTTTTCCAGAAATTAAACAAATAATTCTTGATAAAAACTATGGCTTTACAGGTGGCTATAATAAAGCTTTGCGACAAGTTGAGGCAGAGTATTTTGTACTTTTAAATAGTGATATTGAACCTACGGAGAATTGGCTTGATATTTTGATTGAAAAAATGGATCAAAATGAGAAAGTTGGTGCTTGCCAACCTAAAATTTTAGCCTACAATAATAAAAATCATTTTGAATATGCGGGTGCTTCTGGTGGTTTTATAGATTATTTAGCTTATCCATACTGTAGAGGAAGAGTTTTTTTTACTGCCGAAGAAGATAATGGTCAGTATGACACCGAAACTGAGATATTTTGGGCAACTGGTGCTTGTTTAATTGTTCGTTCTAAACTTTATACACAATTAAACGGCTTAGATGATGATTTTTTTGCACACATGGAAGAAATAGATTTGTGCTGGAGAATTCAAAATTTGGGCTTCAAAATTATGGTTTTTCCTCAATCAACAGTTTACCATGTAGGAGGCGGAACGCTTTCTAAAGAAAATCCTAAAAAAACGTTTTTAAATTACAGAAACAATTTGGCACTTATATTCAAAAATGCACCATTTCCAAATAATATTTTTGTGGTATTTCAAAGAATGGTTTTAGATGGTGTAGCAGGTTTTCATGCTTTGTTAAAAGGCGAATACAAAAATACGCTAGCTATTATTAAAGCACATTTGGCTTTTTATGCTTGGATTCCTTCACTTTTGGCAAAAAGAAAAAAACTAAAATCAAAAAAGAAATTAAATGATTTACAAGGTACTTATAATAAAAGTATCGTTTACCAATATTTTGTAAAAAAACAAAAGACTTTTGATGAACTTAATTAAAATTTGTAGATCAAGTATATTTCAAATTTTATGCAATGTTTACAAAAGTTAATCTACTGAGAAATTTCTTTCAATTTAAATAAACAATAAGAACACACTTACTCTTTGAAGATTTAGCAAAAATGTATCTAATAATAATAATAGAATAACCCAAACTGAATTATCCTATTATTATTTATACATTTATCTTATTAAAGTTACAGTTCCGCTGAGACTTTGCCTGTTATTTTCTCCTACTTTATTATACTTAATGTACCAAGAATATATTCCTATTGGAACTGGTTTGTTTTTATAAGTTCCATCCCAGGCATTTGTTACATTGTCTGATACAAAAATTACTTCACCCCATCTGTTTACTATTAGCATTTCAAAATAGTCTAGTTCGCAAGTGTAAATTGCTTTGAAGGTGTTATTAAAACCTTTTCCATCAGGTGAAAAACCTGTTGGAGCGTTTACTACACATTCTGCAACACAATCTTCAATAATTACATTTATAGTATCTGCAGCCATACAAGAAGAGCTATTTTGCATAAAGTTTACAATATATGCTCCAGACTCTGTAGGTTCTATAAATCTACCTGTAGAACCATCATTCCAGATATAATCTGTACCATCATAATCTACTTCTATAAGCTCAATTTCTCTTTGGCAAAAAGTTGCATCACTAACTCCATTTACTGGATCTGGTGTGCTTATTCTAGAATTATAAACTGAAGATGTAGCTCCGTTTCCACAATCGTCTGTATACTGAAGTCTAAAATTTGCTCCATCAATATTTTCGAATGGCACTGACACTGTTAAAATTTCAGTATTTGAACCATTAAAATTCTCAATATCATTTAGGTTTACAAAACCAAAACCTGTATCTATTTGCCATTGATATGTAGAAATATTTAAAGCATCAAAGTTTAATTCGAAACTAAAACCTGGCCCTTCTGGACAGATTACTATATCTTCTGGTTCTGAAATAACAACTGCAACTTCAGAAACAATTAAATTCATAGTATTACTAGTTAATGTATTACAATTGTTAGAGATTATACATTGGTAATCATTTCCATCTTGAGTTAAATCTATTGATGTAAGACTCAGAGTATCGTTTGTTTCACCAGCCATATTTACAAAACCCGCTCCAGATTTTACTTGCCATTGATAACTTACAGCATTATTTGCCGAAACAAAATAAATAACATCAGTACCTAAACATTGATCTATATTTCCAGATTGTGCTGTTATTACTATTAATGGATTTACCATTAAATTTGAGACATTTGAAGTATCTACTTTACCACAATTATCTGATACAATAACTCTATAATTATTTCCATTGAAAGTTAACGGTGTATTTAAAATATTTAAAGTCAACATTCCAGAACCTGAATAATTAACATTATCATTAACATTTACAAAACCAGTTCCGTTATCAACTTGCCATTGAACATTAGTTTCATTTCCATTTGTTGTAACACTAAAAGAAGTGTCCAAATTTTCACAAACCACAGCATCAACAATATTTGATGTAATAGCAACATTAAACTCTATAGTTAAAACAGCTACATCTGATGTAATTATATTTCCGCAGAAAGAATTTACTAAAACTCTATATTCAGTATTACTTAAATCCAAAGGAGTGGTAACATTATTGATATTTAATGTATCATTTGTTTCACCTGGAATATTAACAAAACCAGCACCATTATTTGCTTGCCATTGGTAAGTTAAGTATGTTCCGCTCACATTTACATAAAATAAAGTAGAACTATCTTCACATACTGTTACATCTGCTGGCATAATATTTATAACTACATTTGGCAACACCGTTAAGTTTGTAGTAATTACGCTATCACAACTATTACTGTTCGTTAATGTATCTAAGTATGTCCCTGCTGTGTTTACTATTTCACCATCTGGCAAAGTATATGTTGCATTTACACAAATAGAATCATTTACTGTTGAACTTGTTGTAGGATTTACTAATAAATTTGTTGTAATTATACTATCACATCCATTTGTATTCATCAATGTATCTATATAAATTCCAGTAATATTTACCATTTGTCCGTCTGGTAAGGTATACATTTCGTTACTACAAATAGTGTCTGCTACATTAGTATTTGAGATTGGATAAACCAATAAATCTGTAGTGATTACACTATCACAACCATTTGAATTTGCTAAAGTATCTATATAAATATCTGTTGTATTTACCATTTGTCCGTCAGGCAAAGTGTACATTTCATTACTACATATTGTATCTACTACTGTTGAACTACTTGTAGGGTTTACTTGAAGATTTGTAGTAATAACACTATCACAACCATTAGAATTTGCTAATGTATCTATATAAACATTGGTTGTGTTTACCATTTGTCCATCTGGTAAAGTATACATTTCGTTACTACATATTGTATCGTTTACTGTTGAGCTACTCGTAGCATTTACTTGTAAATTGGTAGTTATTATACTATCGCAACTGTTTGAATTTATCAAAGTGTCTATGTAAACTCCTGTAGTGTTTACCATTTGTCCATCTGGTAAAGTATACATTTCGTTACTACATATTGTATCATTTAATGTTGTAGTAGATATTGGATTCACTTGTAAGTTTGTAGTAATTATACTATCACAATTATTAGAATTTGCTAGAGTATCTATGTAAACTCCTGTTGTATTTACCATTTGTCCATCTGGTAGGGTATACATTTCATTTCCACATATTGTGTCTGTAACAGTAGAATTTGAAATTGGATTTACTTGTAAGTTTGTTGTAATAACACTATCACAAGAATTTGAATTCGCCAAAGTATCTATATAAACTCCTGTAGTGTTTACCATTTGTCCATCTGGTAAAGTATACATTTCGTTACTACATATTGTATCGTTTACAGTAGAACTACTTGTAGGATTTACCTCTAGATTTGTTGTAATTATACTATCACAATTATTCGAATTTGCCAAAGTATCTACATATAATCCAGCTGTATTTACCATCTGACCATCTGGCAATGTATACATTTCATTACTACATATTGTATCATTTACTGTTGTAGTAGATATTGGATTTACTTGTAAGTTTGTAGTAACTATGCTATCACAATTGTTTGAATTTGCAAAAGTGTCTATGTAAACACCTGTTGTATTTACCATTTGTCCATCTGGTAAGGTATACATTTCATTTCCACATATTGTATCATTAATAACTGTAGTAGAAATTGGATTTACTTGTAAATTGGTAGTAATTATACTATCACAATTATTGGAATTTGCTAAAGTATCTAAATAAACTCCTGTAGTATTTACCATTTGTCCGTCTGGCAAAGTATACATTTCATTTCCACATATTGTATCTACAACTGTAGAATTTGAAATCGGATTTACTTGTAAGTTTGTTGTAATAACACTATCACAACCATTAGAATTTGGTATCGTATCTGTATACACATCAGTAGTATTTACCATTTGTCCACCTGGCAAGGTATACATTTCATTGCTACATATTGTATCATTTACAGTTGAACTACTCGTAGGCTTAACCTGTAGATTGGTAGTAATTATACTATCACAATTATTTGAGTTTGCTAAGGTATCAATATACACTCCTGTTGTATTTACCACTTGTCCGTTTGGCAAAGTATACATTTCATTGCTACATATTGTATCATTTACTGCTGTAGTAGAAATTGAATTTACTTGCAAGTTTGTAGTAATTACACTATCACAATTATTCGAATTTACTAATGTATCCATATACACTCCTGTTGTATTTACCATTTGTCCGTCTGGTAAGGTGTACATTTCATTTCCACAAATAGTATCATTAACAATAGAAGATGTATTATTATAAACTATTAAATTTGTTGTAACTATACTATCACAGCCATTAGAATTATTAAGTGTATCACTATAAGTTCCAGCAGTACCTGTCATACTTCCACTTGGTAAAGTATACATTTCATTGCTACATATTGTATCATTTACGGTAGTATTTGATATTGGATTTACTGTTAGTGTAATTATACTTGAAGTATCTGAAGTTCCACAAGCATCTGAGGCTATTAATCTAAAATCTAAGTCCATTCCCGAAAAATGAGCATTATTTATATTTAAAGTATCATTTGTAGTACCAGAAATTGACGGATTTGGTGTCGTTATATTTTGAAAACCTGCTCCAGCATCAATTTGCCAAGCATAAGTTGTTCCTTCAAAATTAGTAGTAACATACATTATCGTATCTGTACCTTCGCAAATAGTTAAATTTGGAGAAGTAAATGTAATATCTATTAAACTTGTTGGTATCACATTTACAACATTAGTAAAAGTAACTAAACCACATTCATCTACCAAACGAAGCCTATAATTTATAGTTGCCATAGCTGCTGTTACATTAGTAATGTAAAGTGAATCTGTGGCAACTCCCGAATAGGTAGCATTATTTGTTAAGTTAGAATATGGGCCACCATTGCTACTTTGCCAATTATAAGAAACAATATTTGACACATCAGCTATAAAAGCACCATTATTACCGATACAAACTATAGTATCTTGTGGTTGCGTGTTTATAACGGCTTGTAAATTAACTTTTAGATTTATAGAGTCTGAATAAGCTGAATCACAAGGATGATAAACCAAAACTCTATAAAAATTATTATTCATTATTGCAGTAACTCCTGTAAAAGTAAGTTCGTCTGTATTTATACCAGAATAAATTCCTGCATTTGTAAGATCTGTCCAAGTTCCAGCATTTTTTAGTTGCCATTGAAAGCTAACAGGTGTTATTGAACCAGTCGTATCAATCGATACACTAGTATTTCCTCCTTCACAAATTTCTAATGTATCTGGAGGGGTATTTATTACTACATCGTTTACACCCATAAATGGAGTATTAACTAAAATGATTCCTGCTCCATTTACATTTACAAAAGCACCATTTCCTCCTGCTGTTGCACCTTTAGTTGAACCATTACATCCTAGTGTTGAATTAGTGACAACCCCTGCTACTCCTCCTAAAACAGATGTATTAAGATTGGTATTTATTGATGTTCTAATTTCACCACCACCACCACCACCACCTGGGCCATGACAATACTCATCTGTTCCTTCATTTGTATCTCCCCCATCTCCACCATTTGCATATATATATATAACAGTTGCAGGATTAGTTACTACTGAATTTACAAATACGGAACCTCCTGCTCCTCCTCCAGAACCTCCATCACCATTTCCTATTATTCCATTATTACCATCTTGTCCATTCGCTAAAATAGACCAAGTATTTCCTTCTACACGAGCGGCATTTACGATAACAATTCCACCACCGTTACCACCATAATAATCTGCATTATTTCCGTGCCCAGGACCACCAGCACCAGCTAAAAATAATCTTGTACCATCTACTACAGATTGACCTCCAATTCCAGGATTAAATCCTCTACTTTTATTGAAAAGATTTGAAGCCCCTATATGATCTGAAATTCCACCGTTTCCACCATTTGCTCTTGAGGCACCACCACCACCACCTGCTTTTGATATATTGCTTCCTCCACCTCCATTTAAATTTTTTCCTTTACCAGCATCGTACCTTGGTAAATATTCTACTATACCTTCTCCTTTTTGTGCTGCCGAGTCTGTACCTACTTCATAAAAATACTTAGCATATACTGGCAAGCTGTGAGCAAAATAAGTAAATTCTGTTGTATTATTTAATCTTGGTAAAGATTGATCATTAAATCCTCCTCTAAACCCTTTACCAGAAACATCAATATTTGCTTTTAAATTTAATTGACCTGCAACATTAAAAATCAATATTCCACCTTTATTTCCATCCCATTGATCGGCTGTCAACGTACCTGTTACGTCTATATCTCCAGTATAATGAGGGATTGAAACTATTTGAACTTTTCCTGTAACATCATAATCATGTTGCCAAGCATTCTGAAAGGAAATAATATTTCCAGATTTTGAAGCGATAACATTATACTCATAATTACCAGCATTATTTAAGCTCACTAAATCTCCAAAGCCAGCAGTATTACTTAAATTCATAGTTGCTCCCTTCATTTGAATTATCATTACGGTATCATCTATTTCAAAATCGGTTGCATCATCAAGAGTCATTTCTTGATTACAAACATTTAAACTTGGAACTGCAGCATAATCATTTATAACTCCACCAATGTTTTGGTTTGGTAACGGTGGTGGTCGAAAAAAATAGACTGCACCAGCATTTGAAAAGGAATTTAAATTATTTGAATCTAACTTGTGATACCTTGCACCTACTACAATATTAGAATCACTCATTGCTACGCCTACGCCAAAGCTATCACCAACTTCGCGACCTTGAGCTGCTACTTTTTGAACTTCTGTCCAAAAAGTACTTGGAGCCTCTTCAAAAATATATGCTGACCCAGCAAGATTTACAAGACTTCCACCATTTCCAAATTTTTCATCACTTGCTCCAATAATTACTTTGGAACCATCAATATCTATAGATGCTCCAAAATTTGAAGTATTACTTCTATCTGAGGCTACTATTTTTTGAATTTCAAACCAAGTAGAAGTACCAAATCTGTAATTTACATAAACTGCACCTGCATTACTTTGAAAATTAGCACCACTAGCATCTAAGTCTTCATGATAAGCGCCAACTAGTGCTTTTGAGCCACCAATACTTACAGCAAAACCATACTCACTAATTGTAGATCTATCTGAAGCAACTAATTTGGCTTGCTGCTGCCATGAACCAGTATTAAATCCAAAAGTATAAGCTGAACCAGCATTGCTAAGAGTTGCTGTACCTGTAGCATTATGATCTTCTAAAGGAGCTCCAACAATTGCATAATCACCTTCTATATCTACCGAAAAACCAAATTGATCATCTGCTCCCCTGTCGCTTGCAACTAGTTTAGCTGCTTGACTCCAAGTACCACCTGACACTAAAGAAAAAATATAAGCAGAACCCGCAGAATTTAAAGTTCCACCTCCAAAAGCATCTTCATCTTCTTGATATGCCCCAACAATAATATTTGTCTCATCAATTGCAACTGCATGTCCAAAATTATCGCCTGATGCTACATCTGATGGTACTAATATTTGAGTTTCTGTCCAAACACCTGCTATGTTTTCAAAAACATAAGCTGCAGATTTACCCTCTGCACCTATTACTATATAATTTCCTGAAATATCTACAGAACAACCAAATTGATCAAAAATTGCTCTATTAGAAGGTACTATTTTTTGCATTTGGGTCCAGCGTATCCCATTGTAAAAATATATATATGCTGCACCAGCATAAAACAAATTGCTACTAGCATTATTTGTTTCATCTGTGGTCTCTAACAAAGCACCTACAACTGCCCAATTTCCTTCTATGGCTACCCTATCTCCAAACCAGGCTTCAACACCAGATTTCCTGTCTGTTGGTACACACTTAACAAGTTCAGCATAATCTTGTGCAAAACTTGTAAATGTTAAAAAACTGATTAAAAGTAAAAATATTAATTTGTTCATAGCTTGTCTAGTTTTCAAAGTTTAAAATACATATAAGTCTGTTTCAAATACTTATATCATTTAAGTACTTATTTTTTACGGGTATTTATTAAAAATGTTTCAAAAGAAAAAGCTATTTTTTTTAAAAAAATAGCAATAGTTTGAATTTGCTAAACTTCGATGAAAACAGGCTTATTATTTTTAGTTTGACATAACACAATGTTATAATAAAAATTTCTCAAAATATCACTCTCATTATACTTACACTTAATGAAAATTTAGAAATAAAATGCTTAATTTTTGTAGAAGAAAAATGGTTTTATTACCCTTGAACTTGATAAAAAAAATGTCTCTTAGTTTTATCACATACAATGTTAATTTAATAATAATATTTATTAATAAAAAAACAAACTATGTAGAGCAAATAGTTAAAAGTTGTTTAAGTAAAAATTTGTTATTTTGTCAAACACTTTGTTACCAAAATAAAGATTTGAAATAATACTATCTAAGACATCCAAACAAAGATTGTTTTCCTGCAGAACTATCTCCCGCATTAAATATTTTTTCTATTAATATTCTATTATTTTATACATTTATCTTATTAAAGTTACAGTTCCGCTGAGACTTTGCCTGTTATTTTCTCCTACTTTATTATACTTAATGTACCAAGAATATATTCCTATTGGAACTGGTTTGTTTTTATAAGTTCCATCCCAGGCATTTGTTACATTGTCTGATACAAAAATTACTTCACCCCATCTGTTTACTATTAGCATTTCAAAATAGTCTAGTTCGCAAGTGTAAATTGCTTTGAAGGTGTTATTAAAACCTTTTCCATCAGGTGAAAAACCTGTTGGAGCGTTTACTACACATTCTGCAACACAATCTTCAATAATTACATTTATAGTATCTGCAGCCATACAAGAAGAGCTATTTTGCATAAAGTTTACAATATATGCTCCAGACTCTGTAGGTTCTATAAATCTACCTGTAGAACCATCATTCCAGATATAATCTGTACCATCATAATCTACTTCTATAAGCTCAATTTCTCTTTGGCAAAAAGTTGCATCACTAACTCCATTTACTGGATCTGGTGTGCTTATTCTAGAATTATAAACTGAAGATGTAGCTCCGTTTCCACAATCGTCTGTATACTGAAGTCTAAAATTTGCTCCATCAATATTTTCGAATGGCACTGACACTGTTAAAATTTCAGTATTTGAACCATTAAAATTCTCAATATCATTTAGGTTTACAAAACCAAAACCTGTATCTATTTGCCATTGATATGTAGAAATATTTAAAGCATCAAAGTTTAATTCGAAACTAAAACCTGGCCCTTCTGGACAGATTACTATATCTTCTGGTTCTGAAATTATCTGAACAGTATCTGATAAAATGCTCAAATTTGTTGTAATAATACTGTCGCAATTTAAAACGCTATTTACTGTATCAATATACATTCCAGCTAGACTTACAATATTTCCAGACGGCAAAGTATGCGTATTACCATTACAAATGGAAACATTAACAGAAGAAGGTACAGCTGCAATGAGTCTAATAATTGATATTGTAATACTATCACAACCTAAGTTTGTTGTGTCATTTAATATTGTAATTCCAGTATCAAGAGGATTACAAGATGTAGCATAAATTGTATCTAAATGATTTACTAATAAACTTATTATTGATGTTGTGATGCTATCACAGCCAAAACTTGTAGTATCATTTACTATAAAAATTCCGGTATCGGCAGCGCTACAAGAGCTAGAATAAATACTATCATTATATGATGGCAATAAATTTGTAATTTGTAAAGTATTACTATCACAACCAAAACTTGTGGTATCGGTAAATAAGATTGTTCCTGTATCGGCAATATTACAAGATGAGGAATAAATGGTATCTAAATGACTGTTTAATAAGCTTGTGATAATAGTATAAATAGAATCGCAGCCAAAACTTGTGGTATCATTTAAAATTAAAGTTCCTTGAACCATTTTATAAGCCTGAAAAGACTGCGAATCTGGACTAGTCAATACAGGTGATGTACTCACTAACCTAATTCTATATCCTAAACCAAAAGTATCGTCAGGTAGTTGAAAAGTTCTCGAAAAAGTAAAAGATGAATTTTCTGTAGTAACTGTACCTACGTTTGTAGGCGAATCCCAACCTCCGTTTTCATCTGACAGTTCAATAGAAAATTGATTGTCTGAATTAAAAGCAGCAGTGTATTTGAAAACTACTTCAAAGTTAGTTACAGTTCCATCATCACATGCAGAACTAAACCTTAGCTCTGGCTGTAACAACGTTTGAGACATTGTGTTTGTTACACAAAATAGAAATATCCCTAAAAGTATTTTTATGCTCTTAGTAGCTATCTTCATTCATCAAGGGGGATTTAATAAACTTCAAAATTTATAATTTTTAGAACTAAAATAAACAGCGAAATATACAAAATTAAGTCTAATCACACAATATCTTTTAAAATACTATAAATAATAGCGGTTTTTAATTAAAAACATAATTTAAAAACTTTACAAAAGCCTTATTAAGCTATCACCTAAAGCTAAAACTAATGTATATTTGCTTTTATAATACTAGTATGATGTTACAAAAAATTATAATTGCAATCGACGGTTTTTCGTCAACAGGAAAAAGCACCATAGCTAAACAATTAGCTAATAAACTAGGATATATCTATGTAGATACTGGCGCTATGTACAGAGCCGTTACTTTGTATGCAATGCAACATAATTTGGTATCTGAAAGTCATTTTTACTCAGATGAATTAATTAAAAAATTATCTGACATTTCTTTATCCTTTGTATTTAATAAAAAAGTTGGTTTTGCTGAAATGCATCTAAACAACATCAATATTGAAAAAGAGATAAGAACTATTGAAGTATCTAAATTAGTAAGTAAAGTTGCTGAAATTTCTGAAGTTCGTAAAAAACTAGTTGAGCAACAACAATTAATGGGGAAAGATAAAGGGGTTATTATGGATGGGAGAGATATTGGAACAGTTGTTTTTCCTAATGCCGAATTAAAGTTTTTTATGAATGCTTCTGCTAAAAAAAGAGCTATAAGACGTTATAACGAGTTAATAAAACGTGGAGATAAGGTTTCTTATGAAGAAATACTTAAAAACGTTGAATATAGAGATTATATTGATTCTACACGTGAAGATTCACCATTAATTAAGGCAACAAATGCAATTGAAATTGATAATTCTGATCTAACTTTAGAAGAACAATT